>JBBSGN010000440.1:0-3612 GCA_038254085.1 Chloroflexia bacterium
CCAGGCGGGGCTGGCGATGATCTTCAAGCTGATGGAGGCCGCCGAGGGGAGGTGGCGGAGGCTAAACGGACATCATCTCGTCGCTCTGGTGAGAGCCGGAGCGAAGTTCAAGACTGGGAAGTTAGTGGAAGGAAACAACGAGGAGAAGGTCGCCGCGTGATCGGGAGCCGATCCACAACTTTTGACAATACCTCTATAGCGGGTTGCGATGAGAATGGCCCAGTGGGTTGGTTCTTTACTCTGGCACCCTTGAGGGAGAGTGCTTTCTTGCGCTTAGGCCTGCTAGAGAAGCATCTACTCCTCCACTAAACGGCATGGTCCAATTTCACTGAAACTCCCTGTAGGGGAAGCGGTTGCGTCGAAAAGAATCGTACAGGGATCATGCGCAGGGTAGATTCTCCTCTCTTGTCCCTAAAACGGCCGGTCACCCCGGTCAAGACCAGAAATGAGCTAGAAAGCCCTTAGATGAGCCGAAGGGGTGACCGGCGCCCTTCCGGTCACCCTGTATACGCTGCCGGTCATTATCTATCCGAGCACTTCTGCTGATAAAGAGACCGGCAAGAGATAGGACTGACCGGCAGACAATTGGTAGTGACCGGATAGCCTCCGGCCAGGAGAACCGCTTAGATATGGAGAAAAGTGCCCCTCAAAGGATGGTGACCGGGCTGACCGGCGGTTTTGAGGACACGGGGGGGGGAGTTATTAGGACAGTGGCTTCTTGAAGGGCACGTAGCCTTCCTTTGGGCGTCATGCATTGAGCCTGGGATGGGCCAAATTCTAGTCCTCCTTCAAAGCCACATAGAACCCCTTTAAAGCCGCAGATCCATTGCTAGCGCCCCCTGCGCCCTTGAGGATCTATAGGCACTCAAAACGGCTTTGAGCAGCACCCTTTTAGATCGGGCAACGGCGTGGCTTTCTCAAGGCAATGGTCAAATGTCCACATCCCAGGAAACGGTCTGCGCCTGGTCCTGCTAGAGCTTTTTCCTTTACCTAGAGCGTTATAGCCTGCACTCCCACGACGGATAGAACGCTCTCTTTTTAAATAGAGAAGAATGCGAGCACCGGTGTACCGGTCCGTGCCTGCTCCAAATCATTTCGTTGCGCTAAGAGAAGGGCTGCGGCGGAAGGAAAGTCGCGCGCTCGTAAGGGAGATGAGAACCCTATCGTAGAGGCAGGAGGAACCAGTACCTCCACAGCACGATATCAGAGGATTGACTCTTATATCCGCTTGGCGTGTTGCGAGGCCATGGCAGCCTAGAAAGAGCTGCTTCAGCCTACCGAGGCCGTTCGCCTCCGATGGGGCGCTCAATAACTTCTTTGAATTCATCGAGGCTCCACCGCCGGTCCCGGCCGTCGTAGTTGGGTGGGGGGTTTAGAGCGAAGTCGGTGTAACCCTCTCTGCCTGCTCGCTCGCACAACTCGATAAGCTGATCGGCTGATTCGGTGCTGAGCGTCGTCCACTGTCCAGGCGGCATGCCCTGGCCGTGCTTGAAGGCATCGGCGTTCCACCGCGTGCTGAAGAAAAAGAAGAACCTTCTGTCGTCTATGTTCAGGGCGAACGGTTCGAGCTCGTCGTCGACGAACCAATACAAAGCTTTTACCAGCCGGGTATTTCCCTCAGGCATATCCCTCCCCGTACGCGTAGCGAAGCCAAGTGTAAAGCAAGAGAGCAGGGCCGAGCAAGGTTAAGGCGTATGCTCCCTGCTGAAAGGCCCACATAGCCCCTGCGAAACACTCTTTCTACCTCAGATACCCCAGGTATTCTTGCTCAGGAGGCTCGTTACCTGGGGTACCGGGGGTAGATCCACGTCTTTAGATCAGTAGGATCGTCTGTACAGGCCCACCGACCCCCCGGAGAGGATATACATCACCTCCTCGACCTGCCGCTTGTGCGCCTCGTGCAGCACTGTGCAGACGATCTTCTCGATCCGCACCGCCATCTCCCAGCCTATCTTCTTCTGCTCCTCGGTCGCTCGATTGCGCCATGCGGGAGGGGAATAGTCCCTGTGCCAACCGGTAACGTCCCACAGGGTGTATCGGACGGCCTCGATGCCCTCCTCGCGTAGTACCTCTACAAGACCGGGGATGCCATTGCGCTCTATCTCTTCCAAGGCCTTGAGATGTGAGGGCGTGTCGTTCATAGTTCAGCATTGTAATAGGGCTAGCATCGAATCAGCGATATCGTTGGGTTACATTGGCGCCCTTCTGAGCCGAAAGACCATTGCCATATCCAATCTAATAGGGTGGTAGGTGTGTCAAAGCGCGGTAGAAAGGGCCGAATCCAACCGAGATCTCAGCACGACCTCCTCCTGCTATCTCCTGTCAGAGGTAGGGAACTGAAAGTGCAGGCTTAGGTGAGGCCTCGATGCTCCTGTAAGGATGGGGTGAAGACGGAAGGCGTTGTGGAGCGTTGGAGGGTCTGATGGCACCAGTAAAGATGCGCTTATTGACCTACAACATTCTCAAGGGCGGCCAGGAGCGCGAGGCGGAGATCGTCGAGGTGATCCGGTCCGTAGCCCCTGATGTGGTCGTCGTACAGGAAGTGCTAGAGGTATACCACTTCCGGCAGATCGCTACAGCGCTGGGAATGTCTCCTTACCTGGCCCAGAGCCAAGGCTGGTTACCGCTACGGGTTGGCTTGCTTAGTCGGTTTCCGGTTCTGGACTTCCATACACTTCGTCTGTGGCCTGTGTGGCCGAGTTGCTTGCAGGCGACTGTCCAGCTTGAAAACGGGCACTCCTTAACGATTTTTGGACTGCACTTGGCAGCATACTATCCCTGGTTTCTGGAGTGGTGGCGTGCTCATCAGGTACGTGCCTTACTTCGACACATCCGGCGGACGGCTCCGGGGTGGCATCTTCTAGCCGGCGACTTCAACGCCATCGCACCCGGGGATCGGGCTTCGCTGGGGCAAGCGCCGTTGTGGGTCAAGGCGCAGGTGTGGTTTCAACTGGGCTACATCCCGCGCTGGACACTCAGGCCGCTGCTAGACGCGGGCTACATAGATTGCTTCCGCGAGCTGCACCCAGAGGAAGACGGATTTACGCTGCCGGCAGTTCATCCACAGGTGCGTCTTGACTACGTATTCGCTGCCCCGTCGCTGACCGAGGCCTTGCGCGGGTGCCGAGTAATAACGTTGCCCAAGGCGGTGACGTCGGCCTCCGATCACCTACCGGTACTTACCGAGTTTGGGTGGGAGGCGTAGTCGCGGTGCGGCGCCCTTAACCCATCACCGCCAGCCGCTTCGGGCGACCGCGTTCCCTACGGAGTCTACTGAGGGCTCAGAAAGACCAGCGAAAACATCGCCCGTATCGACCGCAGACACTGTAAAGGGCGTATCTATGCGGTTTACTCGCGGTCGATACTTGTACACGTTACCGACCGCAAGTCGGTTCTTATCGCCCGCAATCCTAGGCATCGACCGCAAAAGAATGCAGCGTTTTGCAGGTATTGTCTATCACGTAGAAGTATTGCGGTCGATGCGGGCGGTATTTTGCGGGATTTCCTTCTGCGTCGTGGGACAGTCAGGATACCGCTTCGATGGCCAGGCCTAGCGCTCCTTCAAAGCTGTCTCAGAGGCCTTTAAAGCCGCAGAGCTAGTGCCAGCGGCCC
>JBBSGN010000441.1:0-3608 GCA_038254085.1 Chloroflexia bacterium
ATCCGCACCCCATTGCCTTAGCAGTCGTAGTTCGGCGCGCGTTTCGTAGTGAGGGCCTGCCACCATTATGTATACGCCCCGGCGCACCTCAACGTTACATTCTAACGCAACCTTTTCGGTCAATTCCAGCAAATCAGGGTCATATGCCGGGTTCATGGGCGGGAATCGTAGGCCAAGCCTGCTATCGTTCGGCCCAATCAGAGGGTTATGCCCACCCCACCCAAGCAGGTTTATATGATCCTCTATCAGCATCAAATCGCCCGCCCTGAAATTGGGGTTGAGCCCCCCCGCCGCGTTCGTCACGATCAGGATCCCTGCGCCCAACCCGCGCATGACCCGCACCGGAAATGTAACCTGGTGTAAATCGTACCCCTCGTAGTAATGGAGCCGCCCCTGCATGACCGCCACATGCGCTCCCTCCAACGTGCCCAGCACCAGCCTTCCCACGTGCCCCTCCACCGAAGAGCGCACAAACCCGGGTATCTCCTCATACGCCACAGACGCCACCGCCTCCACCTCGTCCGCCAGCGCACCGAGTCCCGAGCCGAGAATGATGCCCACATCGGGCGACCAGCCTTCCGGCAACTGTCGGCGGATGGTCGCGGCGGCGTGCGTTATCCTATCGTGCGTACTCATCCACCAACCGCCTCAAATCCCCCGCCTTGTCCGCAAGCTCCCGGCTCTCGAAATGCTCGATCTCGAACAGCTTGGGCAACTGCTCATATAACTCCGGCAGGCCCAATATCTCTACGATCTGCTCCTTGATCCACTTGTCATACGCAATCGGATAGGCACGCCGCGATATAAACAGCGCCTGCAAAAACTCGCGATAAGCATTGTACAGCCGGTCGAATGACTGAAAATACAACTCTCGCTCGACATATAGGGGGATGTGGTCCAGGTTGTTCAGGCAGAACCGCAGCACGTTCGCCAATCGCTTCTTCCGCAACTCCTCATCGTAATACGGCAGCCACTTCGCCTTTAGCCTGCCGTAATAATCGCCTCTCTCCCACAATGGCACCGAGTACGCCATGTGGTTGCCCACCTCCAACTCAAAGGGATCAGGCCCGCCCGTCCAATCGTGCTCCACAGGCTTATAGCGCCCATCAGCTATATCCAGGTGGACCTCTGCGTATTTCCCCGCCGCCTCCAACTCCCTGAACACCGCCCCACTCCGATAAAACTCCTCCCACGCCGCCTCAAGCTCCGGCCCCTTCTCGGCCAGCACTTCCGGCAGCGCCAGCGCCACCATGTCCAGGCAGCTGTCCCTGCTAGCCCTCCCACGCGCACACGAGTTGACCAGCAATACCGCCTCCGTCTCCGCCCGCCGCGCAAAGAAATCTACTATTGCATCAGCAGCCCGCTCGTGCTCTTGGGTTGGGTAGTTAGCTGCTAGTTGCATTGCCTCATGGTATCCTTGGCGTTCTTGGCGGGTGCCCGTTGATAATGGGCGGCTGGCGGTTCATTAATCCACGCATCAAGCATCACGCCTCCACAGGCGCAAACCTCGGCAGCACGTCCAGCACGCTCGCGCACAGTTCGTACCGCCCAAACGAAGGCATCAAGTACACCCCCGCATAGCGCGTATGGGCGTACTCCAATATCCCCTGTGCCATCTCCACGCCCGCCTGCCTCCCCTCCGGCCCGGCCTCATGCATACGCGCCAGCACGAACTCCGGTATAGTAATCCCCGGCACCTCGTTATGCAAGAACTCGGCGTGGCGGTAGCTCTGCAAAGGCAATATACCCAACAGCACGTGCGCGTCGAACCCCTCGACGTGCTCCAGTGTGCGTGCCACCAACTCCAAATCGTACACGGGTTGGGTCATCACGAAGTGCGCGCCCGCCTCCAGCTTCTGTCCCAGGCGGTCAATCTCTAACGGCAAATCCCGCGCGGTCGGGTTGAAGGCGCACCCTATCAGGAAGTCGGTGGCCCCGCCGACGCTATTCCCGCCAATGTCTACCCCCTGGTTCAACTGCGTAAGCAGCTTTATCAGCCCAATCGAATCTATATCGAACACCGCCGACGAGCCTATCCTGTCCACGGGGTTGGGCGCATCGCCCGTGAGCGCCAATATGTGCCGCAGGCCCATGGCGTGCGTGCCCAATAGTTCGGCCTGGATGCCCATCAGCGTGCGGTCTCGTGTAGTGAAGTGCGGTATCACGTTCATCCCGGTCTGCTGGCGTACCATGTAGCAGACTGCCAACGCGCTCATCGAGGCCCGACCAAGCGCGCTATCGGCCACGTTTACCGCGTCAACCCCTTTCGCCTTCAGCATGTGCGCCCCCGCCAGCAACTTGGTCGGGTTCAGGCCGCGTGGAGGGTCTAGCTCGATGCTAACCAAAAACTCCTTGCCCAGCTTCCAGCCGAACGATCCAACCTCCGTATGCACGGACTGGCGCTCTTCGCTCTCCTCCAACGCGGCAGGAGCGCGAGGCGCGGGCACTTCAGCCTCTAAGACAACCAGCGGCCCAGCAGACGCAGCCTGCGAGCCGTCGCCACCCCAGGGTCGCCCAGGCACATCGGCGGGCATACCGACCTCGCCAGGCTGGCGCAAACACTCTACCAGCGCCTTGATGTGCGCGGGCGTGGTGCCGCAACACCCGCCCAGAATCTTAGCCCCACCCGCCGCCATCCTCTTGGCGAAGTCGGCCATGTAGTCGGGCGTGGAGACGTACACGATGCGCCCACCCACCATCTCAGGCCAACCGGCGTTCGGCTGGGCCGACAGTGGCCTGGTGGCGTGCTTCGCCATGTCGGCCACCACCCGCGCCATGCGCTGCGGCCCGGTCGAGCAGTTGGCCCCTATCACATCGGCCCCCAACTCTTCAAGAGCCGTGACTACCTCTTTGGGCGTGTTGCCCATCTGGGTGCTGCCGTCCTCCTCGAAGGTCATCTGGGCTACGACAGGCAGATCGCACGCTTCCCGCGCCGCGATCAGCGCCTGGCGCATCTCCTCCAAATCGCGGAAGGTCTCAAGGATAATGAGGTCCACGCCGCCTTCAAGGAGCGCCTCTATCTGCTCCCTGAAAATCTCTCGCGCCTCCAACGCCGAGATGAGGCCCACCGGCTTGATCGGCTTGCCGAGCGGCCCCACAGCCCCCGCCACCATCACCGGCTGCCCGCTCACCTCGCGCACCTCTCGCGCCAGCTTCGCGCCCCGGATATTGATCTTGCGTATCTTGTCGTCCAGGTCAAACGTAGAGAGCTTGAAGCGGTTGGCCCCATAAGTGTTCGTCTCGATTATCTCGACCCCCGCCTTGATGTACGCCTCATGCACCTTGCGCACCAGGTCAGGCTGCGACAGATTGCACTCGTCAAAGCAATGGTTATCGGGTACGCCCATAGAATAGAGCATCGTGCCCATCGCCCCATCGCAAATTATCGGCGCGCTCTGTCGCAACCTCACCAAAAATGGGTGGTTCGCGTCCACCGACCTGTTCGCAGAAACAGCCATCTTCCCTCTCCATCTTGGATTAAGCACAGTAATCCAAAATAAAAAGCCTCTCCATCAACGAGAGGCAATCTTTTGCCGTTGATACGGCCAAATCCTTCCCGATGGGGCTGGGTGGGGCACCGCGCCATTGCCGGTTGCCGGGCAGGTCCA
>JBBSGN010000442.1:0-3600 GCA_038254085.1 Chloroflexia bacterium
ATAACCCTCGCCACGTTTTTATTGTGGGAATGTCCAAAACGGAGGTGCATCAAGAGATGGTACAAGAGCTAGAGAAAGCCCGCACCAACGGGCGCCAGCATCAAGTGAAAACGGCCCCCAAGAGGGTGTGGACCCCAGAATCGGCGGGCAACAATCGCGACGCTGTGGAGCAGGTCATGCAGCGCGCCCAGGCAGACAAGGTCCGCTTCGTCAATTTGCAGTTCACCGATCTCATGGGCATCGTCAAGTCGGTTGCCATACCCCTCCACCAGTTCGAGGACGCCTGCCTGAACGGCAAGTGGTTCGACGGCTCGTCCATCGAGGGCTTTGCGCGCATCGCCGAGTCCGACATGTTCCTGGTGCCCGACCTCAGCACGTGGGCCGTCATGCCCTGGGAGCGGGCCGAGGAAAGCACCGCCCGCGCCATCTGTTGGGTCTATAACCCCAATGGCGACCTGTTCGAGGGCGACCCGCGCATGGTGCTGGCCCTCGCCCTCGACTATGCGGCGGGCCTCGGCTACAAGTTTAATACAGGCCCTGAGCTTGAGTTCTTCCTCTTCCGCACCAACAACGGCGAAATCAGCCGCGAGACCCATGACGTGGGCGGCTACTTCGACCTGTCGGGCGATCTGGGAGCCGACGTTCGCAAGGACATGGTGAACGCTCTTGAAGGGATGGGCATCAAGGTCGAGACCTCGCACCACGAGGTGGCGCGGGGCCAGCATGAGATAGACTTCGAGTACGACAACGCCCTGGGCACAGCCGATAACGCCGTCACGCTCAAGTACACGCTCAAGGCTATCGCCGCCGAGCACGGTCTTCACTGCACCTTCATGCCCAAGCCGATCTTCGGCATCAACGGTTCCGGTATGCACACCCACCAGAGCCTGGCTAGCCTCGATGAGGGCGGCAACCTCTTCTCGGACCCCGACGACGACTACGGGATTTCCCCAATCGCCAAGCAGTATATCGCTGGGCAACTCAAGCACGCGCGCGGTATGTGCGCGGTGTTAGCCCCGTTGGTCAACTCATACAAGCGACTCGTCCCCGGCTACGAAGCGCCCGTCTATATCTCGTGGGCGCGCACCAACCGCTCGGCCCTTATCCGCGTGCCGAAGAACCGCCCCAACAAACCTCTGTCTTCGCGCATCGAACTGCGCTGCCCCGATCCGTCCTGCAACCCGTATCTGGCCTTCGCGGTCATGGTGCGCGCCGGGCTTGAGGGTATCGAGCAGAACATGGAAGCCCCTGCGCCGGTCGAGGAAAATCTGTACCATTTCGACGACAACGAGCGCCGCCGCCGCAATATCCAGACGCTGCCCGGCACCCTCCCCGAAGCCCTCGCCGAGATGGAGCGCGACGAACTGGTGCGCGAGACGTTGGGCGACCACATCACCAACCGCCTGCTGGAAGCCAAGCGTGAGGAGTGGGACGAGTTCCGTATGCGCGTCACCCAATGGGAGCTTGACCGCTACCTGGACGTGTACTAGGCCTTTGTCATCAAAATCAAACACGGCCTCGGCGGGGAGGCCGTGTTTGATTTTGATGAGCCTGCTCCTTGCCTTCTTCGACAAAGACAACTCCGCAAAAAGAGTGTATAGTATATATGCAAGAGCGCGATTTTTGCTCTCCCTGTAGCGGGCGGGGCGTATCCCGGAGAGACAAACATGTCTGTAGACGCAGAAACAAAAAAGAAGCCACAAGGCACAAGCATCGGCACTGGCACGCTTCTCGCCTTATGTTACAGCCCGGAGCTTATCAACGGCGTGGGCAAGGAGCCGCACGACACAGCACATATAACCCGTTGGGGCATACCCGGCGACCGTCACTACGGCGAGACCCGCATCAGCAAAGGCCATGTGGTGCCCAATGACCGCCCTATTACAGCGACGGGCATGGAAGCGGCCCGCGACGCCTGCGAACGACTCGGCATACCCGGCGCTATCCAACCGGGCGGGCTGGGCGAGAACCTCCTGCTGGAAGGTCTGGGCGACCTGAGCGATCTTCTCCCCGGCGACGAATTGCGGGTGCTGTCGGCGGACGGCCAGCCGAACGTAATCCTGCATGTCCGCAAGCAGAACGAGCCTTGCGCCAACCTGATGATCTATCACAAGCAGATGCCTAAAGAGCTATACGGTAAGAGGGGCGTGCTCTGCACCGTCCTCCAGGAAGGCACCGTGCGCCTCGGCGACAAGGTTCAACTCGTGCGCGACGCGCAAAGCTAATAACTCAAATATCAAAAACACCAAAACAGCCTTCTTGGGAGGCCGTTTTGGTGTTTTTGATACGAAATCTACCAGGGAGAAGAAGCCTGTGAGTCGGGCGGCAGCACTGGCGACGGGCCTAGCGGCTCGGTAATAGCAGGTTGCTGGGGCTGCGGGCTGGAAGAAGTCTGCGGGCCATACGCCGGATAGCGCTGGCCGCGCTTGGGAGGGGCGAGACTGCCCAGGCGGCTGAGGATGACCGCACCCACGCCCACGCACGCCACAAAGTAGACTATCAACAGCATCAGGAACATGATCCACCCAGGCAGGAACACCGATGGGATCAGTGTCGAGCCAAGTATCACCGCCATGCCGAGCAGCACGTCAAGCAAGAGGGGCGGGGCCGTCTGGGGCGCGCCCTGGTGCGTAGTGCCGTAAACGCGCCGGCCAAGCCACGTGCCGACAGTCACCAGCCCAAAGAGGAGCAGCAGACCCACGCCCACCCCCAGCACGGGGAGCAGCACCAGGCCGACAACCGATATAGCCAGCGCGAAGGCCACTATGCCCACCACAGGCGGTAGGATGAAGCAGGCGATCAACCCGACCACTACCGAGGGGCCAGGCTCGGCCTGTAGCGTGGCGCTGGACACCCGCAACCGGGCAGGCACAAGCAGCGCCACTCCCGCCGACAGCAGCAGTATCAGCAGGCTCAACATACCTTCGCCGAACAGGTCTGCAAAGCGCATCCAGGGGCGGGCGGCTCCGGCGGGGAAAGACCGAGAAGCAGGCCCGCCTGGTGCGAAGGGCCACTGCACGCCGTTGTCCACGTCTGTCGCGCCCATGCTGTTTACGGTTCCACTGACTACAGCCCCTGGCTGCCGGTTAAGTTTGCCTATGACTGTTAGTATATTGCCATCCACGCTACCGTGCGGGCCGAGGGTCAGATCGCCTTTAGTTACCGTCACGTTACCTTTCACGCTACCCTCTATATCGGCGTTGCCCCCTACCACAACAGCATCACCCTGCACCTCACCGTTCACGGTCAGGTTGCTGTTGGTCACACTCACATCGCACCGCTTCACCTGGCCTTTCTCAATGACCAGGGGCTTGCCTATCGCCACGCAGTCGGAACTCTCCTGGGCGGAAGCGGGGGCGGGTCCAGACAAAAGGGCACACAAACCGAGCAGCGCCAGCAGCACCGGCAGCAATGCCTTCGCTATCCCCTTATTCTTAGCTGTATGGTCGCTATCCATGGCTAAAGCAGTTGGCAAATGCGTCTCAAATGGTATCTTGTAAGGGCGGTTCGCAAACATGTCCCAAATGACGTTCCTGTAGGGGCGGTCCGCGGACTGCCCCTACCGTTCTCGGTATAATCGCAAGGCTCTACGTCAGCGCC
>JBBSGN010000443.1:0-3588 GCA_038254085.1 Chloroflexia bacterium
CGTGATTTATCGCGCCCTCTTTCCTTACCATCACCACCTTTTTAAGGTCTAATGTCGAAGGTAAATAGACGCCATGTTGATCGCAACCGATTACTATTATCGGGAAAGTGGCTTATAATGGGGACTACTTGCCTGACATAGAAATCTTACCCGATGCTATCCATTCAGAAAGAAACACACGACTTGCCGCAGCGCGTGCTAGGGGTCGCCCGCAAGCATGGGTTAGAAGACCTTCTGTTGCGCGAGCCGATAGTGGTCGGCGTGTCGGGCGGGGCCGACTCGTTGGCGCTGCTCCACATCTTGCGTGAGTTGAGGGGGCCTGACGCGGCCAACACTCTGCGCGTCGCCCACCTGAACCATGGCTTCAGGGGAGACGAGGCCGAAGCCGACGCGCAGTTCGTGCTTGGCCTGTGTGAGCAGTGGGGAATCCCTTGTGTCGTGGGCCGATTCGATGTGCCCGCCTACGCGCGGACGCATAGGATGTCCAGCGAAGGGGCGGCTCGGCAGGTGCGCTACTCTTTCCTGGCGGATGCGGCCTTGCCCTGGGCGACCACAATAGCGGTGGCCCACACTGCCGACGACCAGGCCGAGACGGTCCTAATGAACATCCTGCGGGGCGCGGGCGTGAGCGGGCTGACCGGAATGCAATCGTTGGCCCGGGTGCCCGTGCGCCCATACGAGCCTGAGCAGGCCGCCAGCCAGCGCCCAATATGGGCCGCCTCGGTCATGGTCTTCCGACCATTGCTCTCCGTGTGGCGGGCCGAGATCGAGGAGTATTGCGCGCAAAACGGTCTCTACCCACGCGTGGACGCCACCAACCAGGAGCTTTCCTACCGGCGCAATCGCATCCGGCATGAACTGCTGCCCTTATTACAGCAAGAGTACAGCCCGGCTATCAAGGAGCGCCTCTATACTCTATCCCAAATCGCCTCGGGCGAGGACAAGCTGGTAGAGGAGTTGGTTGATGCCGCCTGGAACAGTTCCGCCGTCCAGGATGCCGCGCGTCGTGCCGTCCGCTTCGGCACGTCTGAGATTGCAGCCCTCCCTGAAGCCCTCCGGCGGCGCTTGGTTAGGAGGGCCATCTATCTCCTCGTGGGCACGCTGGAGGGTTTCACGTTCGAGCACATACAGGCTGCGTTAGCGGTGCTAGCAGGGGAAGTGGATAGCCCGGGACCTGCGCATTTGCCGTTGGGAGTGGTGGCTGAGAGGTACGCCGCGTGGTCGGTGATCAGCCGTCCGCTTGGCTCCCGAGCCGAGCCTGTCCCGCCCGAGTTGGCTGCGCGGTGGCCCATCGTGTCGCCAGGCGCCGAATACCCGGTTGTCGTGGGCAAAACGCTCGTGCTGGATGCAGGTTGGGAGCTACGCAGCGCAGTAATAGACATGAAGGAACAGGGGCGCAAGCCGGGACCGCTGCTTGCGCTGTTCGACTTGGACGCACTGCGAGCGCTTGGACCATTAGTATTACGTACCCGCCACCCAGGCGACTTCATACAGCCGCTTGGCATGGAGGGAAGCAAGAGCTTGCAGGATGCGCTGGTTGATGCTAAAATCCCCAGAAGGGTGCGCGACCTGATACCGATGCTCGCCCTCACCACGGGAGGAGAGATTCTGTGGCTCCCTGGCCCCGGCGGCAGGCGATCCGAGCAAGCCCTCATTACACCATTCACCAAGCGCGTTCTATGCCTGGAGTTTGTTAAGTAGTCGGTAGTCTGTAGTCGGTTTTCTGTTTTCACCAACTACCGACTACCGACTACCGACAGAGGAGACAGACAGTGCAAGACCTTGAGGAGCCCAAATTGCTGCCCGATTTGCGGGACGATATTGCCCATGTGCTGGTCACCGAGGAGCAGATACAGAGGGAAATTGCCCGCCTGGGTCGCAGGCTGACCGAGGAGTATGCGGGCAAAGACCTGCTTCTGGTCGGCGTGCTAAAGGGGGCGCTCATGTTCATGGTGGACCTGGCCCGCGCTATAGACTTGCCCCTCACACTCGACTTCATGGCGGTGGCCTCCTATGGCGCGTCAACCCAGACGAGCGGTATCGTGCGTATCCTCAAGGACCTGGACTCCTCGATTGAGAATAAGCACGTGTTGGTGGTAGAGGACATTATTGACAGCGGTCTCACCCTCAATTACATCCTAGAAACGCTTCGCACCCGCAACCCGGCCAGCGTGCGGGTGTGCGCTCTCCTCAGCAAGCACGACCGCCGGCGCGTTGATGTGCCGATAGATTACGTCTGCTTCGATATCCCCGATGAGTTCGTGGTCGGCTACGGGCTGGATTTCGACCAGATATACCGCAATCTCCCCTTCATGGGAGTGCTAAAACCAGAGGCGTACAAGCGCGCCTCCGGCGGTGGCAACGACGAGGCCCGCGAGACTGCAGAGCAATGACCCAGGCGCGGGCGGTGCAACGCTTTTTCCCGGTCTTCTTCTTTCTCGCCTGGGCAATAGCTTTCACATTCCCCCTGATCCTGCATCTTGGTGACGCAGTGGTGCTGGCGCGGGGGAGCGACGCATGGCTGCACCTGTGGGACCTGTGGTGGGTGGATAAATCGCTCATCGGCCTCCACCAGAACCCCTTCCACACGAACTTCATCTACTACCCCACCGGCGTCAACCTCTACTACCATTCTCTCGACCTGTTCAACGGCCTCCTCTCTATCCCAATACAGCGCCTGTTCGAGCTGACCGCCACGTTCAACCTCCTCATGCTGGCGAACCTCACGCTGGACGGCCTGGCGGCCTACTGGCTATACCTGGACAGGACGGGAAGCTTCGGCGCATCGCTGGTAGGCGGGGCGCTCTTCGCGTCGGCCCCCCTGCTCGGCACGACGGTGAACCTGGCGCAGTTGGACGAAGTGACCGCCTGGTGGATGCCGCTATACCTGCTCGCTCTACTGCGCGCCCTGGACAGCCCCGGCCCCGTGTGGGCGAAAGGCGGCGGTAGGCGGGCCACCCTGGTCGCTGGCCTTTGCCTGGTGGGGGCGTCGCTGGCGACATGGTACTTCACTGCGGGCCTGGCTATCTTCACCGTGCTATTCGTGCCCGCTTACCTCATAATCAGGCGCAACACCAGAGAAAAGGCTAACAGTTGGTGGCAAGCTGTGACCAAGCTGGCGGCTATACTGGCCGTGCTCGTGGTCGTCTTAAGTCCGTTGCTACTCGCCATGATCGGCGAGCGCCTGAGTGGGGCCACCTACATGCTCCCCGCGCTCGGCACTACTATCTATAACTCAGCTGATCTGATCGCCCCCTTCCTGCCTGCGCAAGTGGAGATACCCACCATCAATGGACACGGGGGGAACCTGGCCCTCGGTTATGTGGCGCTGGTCCTGGGCATATTGGCGCTCGTGTGGGGCTGGCGCAGGCTTTGGCCTATCGGCCTGGGTTTACTTGGGGTGATTGTGATGTCGCTGGGGCCGGAATTGCAGGTGTTGGGCAATAACACAGGCATTCCTATGCCCTACGCGCTGCTCAACAACGTGCCTTTCGTGGGGGCGTCCCGACAGCCCTTGCGCTTCCTGGCGACAGCCGAATTGGGCCTCACGTTACTGTCCGCCTTCGGTGTCAAATACCTCTTGGGGAG
>JBBSGN010000444.1:0-3579 GCA_038254085.1 Chloroflexia bacterium
CGCCTGAAAGGCACCCTGCTGCAAAAGCTGCTTGCTGGAGAGTGACTAGTGGCGAGTGGCGAGTTGTGAGTGGCTAGACGGGGGCGAGCCTGCTATCCCTTGTCATTCCGAACGGAGTGAGGAATCATCTGGGGATAGTAGGATGTTTAGGGTACAGGAGAAGTGCCAGCCGAACGAGTGCTAAGGGTAGTGATTCCGAGCGACGCGAGGAATGACAAGGGATAGTGAATACTGTTAAGGATACCGCCGTTTCCAGGAAAGAACACCACAAAAACCTCTGCGTCGTCCTCCGCGCTCTCTGCATCTCTGCGTTTAGAAAACCATAATATCACGCATCACGTTTCACGCCACATGAACCCCCTTTCCCTTAGAATCTACCGGGTCGGCGAGCTTGCTACCTACCTGGGCGAGTTGCTGGATAGCAACGATGTGCTGGCCGATTGCTGGGTGGCTGGCGAGGTGTCCAACCTGTCGCAGTCAGGGTCGGGGCACTATTTCTTCACCATCAAGGACCACGACGCGCAGATACGCTGCGTCCTTTTCAGGCAGCAGGCGATCTGGCAGACCGTCTTGCCCTCTAACGGCGTGGCGGTGGTGGCGCACGGTCGCGTGGCCCTGTACGAGGCCACGGGCAACCTCCAATTCTACGTGGACATGCTCCAGGAGGAGGGGCAAGGCGCGCTCTTCCTGGCTTACGAGCAGCTAAAGGCGGCGCTGGAAGCGCAGGGGCTGTTCGCCGAGGAGCGCAAGCGACCGCTGCCCGTGCTGCCCCGGCGCATCGGGCTGGTCACTTCTCCGCAGGCGGCGGCTTTGCAGGATATACTCAACGTGCTGGCGAGGCGCTACCCGCTCGCCGAGGTAATGTTGTCGCCCACGCAGGTGCAGGGCGAAGGGGCGGCCCGCCAGATAGCCGGAGCAATAGCCACGCTCAACTCTCTTGACGCTGACGAGGCGGTGGACCTGATTATCGTGTCCAGGGGTGGCGGCTCTATCGAGGAGCTTTGGGCCTTCAACGAAGAGATAGTGGCGCGGGCCATCTACGCCTCCAAGATACCGATAGTGAGCGGCGTGGGGCACGAGACCGACACCACCATAGCCGATTACGTGGCCGATCTGCGCGCTCCCACTCCGTCTGCCGCCGCCGAGCTTGCCACCCCCGACATGCTCGATTTGCAATTGACCGTCGAGGCGCTACGCCGGGCGCTGGTGAGCGACGTGCGCGGCAGGTTGGCGATAACCTGGGATGAGCTTGTATCGGAGCGCGAGCAGTTGCAAAGGATGTCGCCCAGGTGGCAGATAGACAACGACCGCCAGCGCCTTGAGACCATGTCGGCTAGTATTGCCACCCACATGCGCCACCGCCTCACCATCGAGCAGGAGCGCGTCAAGAGCAGCAGGGAAAGACTGGACGCGCTTTCACCCTTGCAAATACTAAAGCGCGGCTACGCCATCGTGCGCGACCTGGATAGTGGCGGCGTGGTCAGCAGCATATTGGATATCGAGCCGGGCCACCTTCTGGAAGTGCGCGTGGCCGACGGGGCCTTCGGGGCCAGGGTCGAAAGGCCGCGCATCGGCGAGGGAAGCAGCCAGGGATAGTAGGATGTTGGAGAAAGCAAGCGGGGAAGTGCTAGCCAGGCAATTGCTAAGGATAGTGATTCCTCGCTACGCTCGGAATGACAAGGGATAGGTGTTAGCGGTAGTTAGCTTGGTTCTTTTAAGATAACTTCTAGCGCGAACGGGCATAATTGAACCAACAGGGGGAGAAGGCCACATGTCACGGACTAACAACGGGGCGAGCGCCCACGGAGAGAACAGCCAGGGTTTCGAGCAGGACTTTCGCAGGCTGCAAGAGGTCGTGCAGAAGTTGAGCGAAGGCAACCTCACGCTGGGCGAGGCGCTGTCGGCCTTCGAGGAGGGGATGGCGCTGGCCGATAGCTGCGGGCAGATGCTGGACGAGGCTGAGTTGCGCGTCAAGCAAGTCAGCGAGCGTGCCATGCGCGCCGGCTCGGCTTCCCTGGCCGATATTGACCGGGCCATGCGTAGTCCCTTGCCACTGGACGAAGACGAAGTTGAAGGGGACGCGGCAGCGCCCGAACTGATCTCCTTCGAGATCGAGACCTATGAGAGCCTGAGTTTCGGCGAGCGCGATTTACGGTCTGCTGACGATAGACGGCGGACGAGGGACGACAAAACTCCGTCTAAGACCGAACTCAAAGTTCAAAACTCAAACCTCAAAGCTCAAGACCAGGCCCCAGACAAAGGGCTTGACCCTCTGTTTGACGAGGACGACTGAGCCTTGTTGTTCGACATACTGACCCTCTTCCCGGAGATGTTTCCGTGCGTGCTGGGCGCGAGCATCTTCAAGCGGGCGACGGAGGCGGGCCACGTCCAGGTACGCCTCCACAACATCCGGCACTACGCGACCGACAAGCACCATACCGCCGACGATTATCCTTACGGCGGCGGTGCGGGCATGGTGATGAAGGCCGAGCCGCTCTTCAGGGCCACCGAGTGGGTCTACCACCTCTCCGATGCGCCCCAGGGCCTCAGCCGGTACGAGCCGTCACCCGAAGCCCTCACCTCCGAGCCGAACCCCATCCTGTCTCCCCCGGACGCGCCCATCGTCCTGATGAGTCCCCAGGGCCGCCTCTTGACGCACGCAGTGGCCGAGGAATTAGCGCAGTACCCCCGCCTGATTATTATTTGTGGGCATTACGAGGGTGTGGACGAGCGGGTGCGCGAGCATCTAGTCACGGACGAAATCAGCATAGGCGACTACGTTCTCACGGGCGGGGAGTTGGCCGCGATGGTGGTAGCCGACGCGGTGGCGCGCCTGGTCCCCGGCGTGCTTGCCGAGGGGTCGGCGCGCGAGGAATCGCACGCGGGCGGTCTACTCGAATACCCCCAGTACACCCGCCCCGCCCAATTTCGGGGCTGGGACGTGCCCCCCGTGCTGGTCAGCGGCCACCACGCGCAAGTGGCCGCCTGGCGCAGGCGCGAATCGCTACTTCGCACCTTGCGACAGCGTCCAGACCTTCTGCAAGCTGCCGAGTTGAGCGAGGAAGAGCGGCGGTGGCTGCGCGAGATGGGGTGGGAGGCGTGAAACGCGATGCGTAAGACGTAAGACGTAAGACCCCGGTATACAATGGCACTGTTTCTGCTCACTCCCTCTGTATACGGTTATTAGAGGGTGTTTAATAATAGAGGCGAACAGGTGATATAATCCCCGTCCGGCGGCTGAAGCCGCGGACTACAGGGACGAAGCCCACCTGCGTGGGCTGGGTTGGTGCAGCCTACGAAGGCAGGCTTTGTATAGGTAGCTCGGGGCTTCAGCCGCCGGGCAGAGATCGTGTCTCATGCGGGGTATACGTCGTTAAACGCCCTCTTAGATGCAGTCCGACGGCAGTCAGTAGGCCGTAGCGTGCCGCTTGGTGTTTGGCGGGTGAAAATGAGCGCATGGGCTGGAATGGAGGAGGAACGGTGCAATCGACACTAAGAACCCGTAACAAAACCTCTTTTCAACAAAGTTAAAGCAAATGAGAGCACAACCCAACTCAAGGAAAGCCTCATGAATGTCGA
>JBBSGN010000445.1:0-3575 GCA_038254085.1 Chloroflexia bacterium
ATGGTGAATACCATTTGCAAAAGCCACCACCGTGTCATCGCTTGTATTGTCGAATCTTATGCTCTGGTCTAATTCTACGATGTGGGGCATAAGTGATAATACTGAGGTTTCCCGCTACAGGTCAGTTGTTCGGGGGAGAGTTGCAGATTCATGGATTTGGATTGTGGAACCGCCAGGATGCCAAGAGCGCCAAGCCGATAAGGTTTAACTATTGTGCTATGTACCCGCTGTTGAGACTTCGTACTCAATATGACTGGGGGATGTAACTCGGCGCGAGGCATCAAGGATTTCGATGGAGACCAGATTGCCTACTACATCGTAGTCTAAGATTACGCCCGGTTTGTCTTCGTTACTCTCTTCAACCGGCGCATCCTTAAAGATGATAGTCAGCGTGTCGGTCTGGCGGTCGTAAGTAATTTTCATGGTTTAGCCTCCCAGTACTTCGCAATTTTACTAAGTGCCACTGTAGAATCATTGCTGATTTTATTCGGTCCCCCCTAGGCTGCCGGACAAATCGACATGACGGAAGGACTTGAACTCTTCGACATCTTCCCCAGTGAGTGCAAACCATTCGCCATTTGCCCGGCGTCTGCTGAAATGGTCATGCCAGTAGCGCTCAAGGCGATGGACGTCGTTAGTATCAATTTCATGGATGAGCTCGGGCTTCTCTGGAAGCTGGATGGCGAGTTGGCTGTAGCGGGATGTCGGATCGGTAGATTTGCCGATCTTGTACCAGGCACCTGCACGGAGAAGGTAAACCACGCCGACAGCGGAAGCAGGTCGTAACGATGCCGACTGGCCTAATAGGTGGCCAATTGCCTCGCGCGCTATCTGGGCGGTAATCGTGCTCTCTACCGTCACCTGTGAGTAGTCGCGCGTGTAGTCACATACTCTCTTGAGTAGGCGATTGGCTTCAGCAGGCGACCCACGTCCGTACCGTGGTATCTCTTGGGCACCCTCAGTTTCGATTGACATCCCGAGCAGTCGAGCCGAGCGCAGGACAATGGCTTGCAAGGCGTTTTCCGTGTAGTACTCTAGGTGAAATGTATCACCGAAAGCCCGCAGGTCAACAGGAAGTGCCTGCAGGTTAGGCGTAGTCCCGATCACCGTAAAAGGTGGAAGCGTTAATCGTAAAGAGCGCGCAGTCGGCCCTTTGCCTATCGTTACATCAAGCGCAAAGTCCTCCATAGCTGGAAGAAGCACTTCCACTACAGATGGGGCAAGCTGATGCATCTGGTCCACAAGAAGGAGTTCGCCTCTCCTGAGATTGCTGAGAATATTGGCAATATCGCCTGGCCTCCTAATCGAAGACCCTAGTTCGTACCTTAATCGCGTGCCGATACGGGCAGCAAGAGCCAAAGCAAGCGTCTTCTTCCCGATACCTGGCGGGCCACAGAGGAGAATGTGACCGAGTACATCGCCGCGCCTCTCGGTTGCTTCGACCTTTTGTAGCAGCCGATCCTTTACTTTGTCTTGATTGATGAACTCGGCTAGCCCTACCGGGCGCAATTCGTCAAAGGGTATCAAGACCAGTCACCCCTCATTGATGCAAGTCATTATCTCAAGTTCAGTCAGCCAGAAGTTAGTGATCATGTTTCATTCCTGATAAAATCAAGCGTGACCTCTTCATCTTTCGTTCATGCTCTTTTGCTTTAGCATCCACTCAATGTCTTCTCGTTGGAACCGTTCCAACAGTTCAAGGCGGTGATGGCGCACAAACTTTGACAAGGCAAGGCGTATAGCTTCGTCCTCGTTCCGAAACCAACCTGCCTGGACCAGATCATCACGCTGTTTGGCTACTTCGTGAGGCAATTCAACTTGTATGAGTTTCATGATAGTGTCTCTCTTCCCTTTATTTTTTCTACGCCCTGCTGTTGTTTGGCGGAGAGTTGTAGGTTCATAGAAAAAGGCGTATCTATTCTTCCGATTGCAGCTATCGCCTGCCAAAAACAACTATCTTCTCATATCGCGCACCATCCTAGCGAGGGTAGGCACTATTATCACTAAAAACATAAGAATGAGCAGCCAACCTAGCCAGTTGAAAAGATGGAAAACGCCGACCGCACCAAACAACAACAGAAGCAACGGCACTACTACAGAGACAACAGATACCCAGCTAACAGACCTGCCAAATACGATCTCACTTGTGGCCGAGGCCCCCTCGGTTTGCATTGCGCGCTGCAATGCTGAGAAAAAGTCCCGAACGTATCGTTCATAAAACCCAAAAGCATCGCCCATTATCGCTGGCTGCGACTCGACGGTCGCTATGACTCTAGTCTGTGCGCCTACCTCTTCCAGGGCAACCGTCACGTCGGTGCCTAAAACTAGCGGAATGTTTGGTTGGACGATTGCTGAGAAATGGGCCCCATCAGGGCGCTCATATACCCTCTTGTAAATCCGGTTTCCGTAGAGTACGTCACGCACGCACTTGCTGGCGCTTGCTCCGTCAGTCGGAAAGGTTTGCTCTGCAACTTGGCGTACAGTCATGGTATTCCCCACTTGTTAGCACACAGCAGGTTTAGCAGGAGGATGCTCACCCGCAGCATACAGTATTCGGCACAGGCTTACTACGCCTTTTCGGTTTAGTTGTAGCTCTTCAACTGTGGCACGGCCAGTAGGAGTTAGCCCTATAACAAGCGTGAAATCCCGACTCCATGCAAAATGCTCCTTCCATACCTGCTGCCGAGCGTTGTAGATCGGAACCGCCTCTGCACTCACCGGGTCGTACCCAGTGGTTTTGTTGTATTTGTGGTTGTTACACCCCTGGCAGGAGAGAGCGAGATTGTCTGGTTCGGTCTTTCCGCCCAGGCTCAAAGGTATGATGTGCTCAACTGAAAAAGGGTTCATAGAAAAATGCATCGGGCTGCGGCAGTATTCACAGTAACCCTGAGCGCGCCTGGTAACCTCTCTTTTCTGTCCGGCGGTAGCACGCTTCATTCAGCGTCAAGTGACTTAATCCCTAATGCATCCATCAGTTTGCGCAACGATGTATTACGGATGCGCGCAAGTTCAGCCACAGCCTCTAGCCTCTCTGCCTGTTGCTCCTCAACTTCATTCGATAGGGCAATAAGTTCCTCGTATTCGCTCTCAGTGAGGTGTTCCCTTCGGCGCTTGTCAATTAACTTCTGGTAGCGGTGGCGCGCCTCTGGGGGTAAGGCGCTATTGATCCTCATAAGCAGCGCGGTCTCTTCTTCAGAGAGATTGGGCACTTTGCGCTGCGCTTGGACCGCAAGGAGCCTGCTTACTAGCTGTTCCAGGTCGGGCAGGCTCAATTGCTCGGCTGCTTCCAGTAATTTGTCCGCAGATAATTCTGCTTCAACTTTAATAGTTGGCATAGCAGTTCACTCCCTATACCTTGTCGTCTTAAACGTGCGCCCCCACCTTCTTCGCCCCCTTCAACACTTCCCTCGCTATCACCAGGCGTTGTATTTCGCTCGTGCCCTCGCCTATCTCGGTGAGGCGGACGTCGCGGTAGTATCGTTCGACATGGGCCTCGGTGATGTAGCCGAAGCCTCCGTGTATCTGTATGGCCTTATGGCAGCACTCCTCGCCCACCTCGGACGCGAACAGCTTGG
>JBBSGN010000446.1:0-3574 GCA_038254085.1 Chloroflexia bacterium
AGTTTTGAGTTTTGAGTTGGAAGAACAGCCACCGACCCCTGACCGCCCCCCGCTTGCGCTCATACCCTTGACCCCTGACAACCTAAAGCGCGCGGCAGCCTTGCGAGCAGTTGATTACGTTCAGGACGGCATGGTAGTGGGACTGGGCACAGGCTCTACCGCTCAGTATGCTGTGCGGGAATTGGGAGAGCGGGTAGGGCAGGGCCTAAAAGTCGTTGGCGTGCCCACCTCGGAGCGCACCGCCGCTCTCGCGGGGCAACTTGGCATACCACTTACTACCCTTGAAGACAAACCACACATTGACATCACGATAGACGGTGCGGACGAAGTGGACTTGGCTACCCTTTATGTGATAAAGGGGAGAGGTGGGGCGCTCTTGCGCGAGAAGATAGTGGCTCTCGCCAGCCGGAACGAGACGCTGATTGTTGACGAGAGCAAGGTGGTAAAGAGATTGGGTGAGCGCACGCCTGTACCCGTCGAAATAGTGACTTTCGGCTGGACGCGCACCTGCGACGCCCTCTCAGCCCTCGGTTGCGACCCTCAACGCCGCACCGCACCCGGCGGCAGCCCTTACATTACCGACTCGGGCAATTACCTCCTGGATTGCCGCTTCCCCGGCATAGACGACCCCACCTCGTTAGCCGAGCAGATAAAGCGCATCACGGGCGTAGTCGAGCACGGCCTGTTCATAAACATTGCCCGGCGGGTTATAGTAGCGGGCCGAACTGGTATACAGGTGGTCGAAAAACAAGGTTAGAGCTTGCAATGCAGGCCCCATTGGGAACCTCTCCCGTTGAGAACTTCTGATGATAGAGGTGATGGACCGAAAGAGCCTACATTGTTGGCCTAAGGGCAGGCGAGAAGACCAATGAGAATAAGTTACAGCAATATTGCGGGCCAAAGTCTAGAGCGACTTTCAGCATTGAGCGATGGAATCTTCGCTGTCGCAATGACCTTGCTTGTGCTTGACCTTGCCGTGCCTGCTGTCGAAGCCGCCCATGTGCAGCAGCCCTTATGGGCGAGCGGGGCTATTCAGTCCGAGCAGGTGCTGGGGGATGCGTTGGTCAAGCTTTCGCCGCGTCTCCTTACTTATCTGATGAGCTTTCTGACGCTCGGCATTTTCTGGCTCGGCCAGCAAACCCAACTCAGTTATTTCGCCCGAAGCAATCGCAATCTCGCCTGGGTCCATCTCAGCTTCTTGCTTGGGGTGTCCCTCATGCCGTTTTCCACGGGCCTGTTGGCAGACTTCATTACCTATCGTCTTGCCCTGGTAGTGTATTGGCTCAACCTTCTCCTTCTTGGTGTGATACTCCTCATTAGCTGGCGCTATGCAGAGCGCTCAGGGTTGATGAAAGATGAGGCTACCGCCGAGATCCGCTCCGCAAACGAGCGCCGTATCGTTACATACCAGGCCCTTTATGCATTTGGCGCATTGCTGTGCGTGATAAGTACATACGTGAGCATTGTATTCATCATCCTGTTGCAACTCAATTCTGCTATTAGCCCACGGATTCGCCTGCTTGATCGTTTTTGAGAGACTGTGCCTATGGCATATCTATGGTGGCGAGAGTACCCACAGACCCTTCCCTCTTATGGCCGCCAGCCCCCGCAATCACCACTACGTACTCACCCTTCGGCTTGGACCCGCTCACCGATTGCAAGAGCGCGGAAAGAGTGCCCCACTCGACCGACTCGTATATCTTGGTAAGCTCGTGCGCGATAGCCGCCTCTCGGTCGCCGTACACCTCCAGCGCGTCCTTCAGAAAGGCTTCTAGGCGGTAGGGACTTTCGTAGAAGATGAGGGTGTGGGGGGCATCACGGTCTACCTCCATGAACCTGCGGCGGGGGCCAGGCTTGCGCGGCGCGAACCCCCGGAAGGTGAAGCTGTGCGAGGGCAGCCCCGACAGCACCAGCGCCATCACGAACGCCGCAGGCCCTGGTATCATCGTAAAATCTAGCCTCTCCTCTATCGCCCGGCGCACAAGCGTGTAACCGGGGTCCGAAATGCCCGGCGTGCCCGCGTCGCTCACCACCGCCACCGACTTCCCGTGCTTCAGCATCTCTATAATGCGAGCGCCCACCCTTTCCTCGTTATGCTCGTGAAACGGTATCTGCGACTTCTGAATGCCAAAGTGCTTGAGAAGAATCCCTGTTTTGCGGGTGTCTTCACTCGCCACCGCATCAACCTCGCGCAAGATGTCCAGCGCGCGCAGCGTTATATCACCCAGGTTGCCGATTGGAGTTGCCACCAGGTATAGCATAGATTTTCCTCGTCCAAACATCGCGTGTAGTATAAGCCGTGTGAAAGCAAAGCGTAAGCCCCTAATTTTAGAAGATTTGGTGGAAAAGCTTGCCTATCATCGCTCATATACTATATTGTATGAACAGATGAGCTATATCTGAAATAAACCGCCCCTCAGCTATAAAGCATTAGGTTTTACGCATTACGAGTCCATGCCTTTCGACAGCGCCGAAGTCGCCAAACAAATAGAGCAGAGCCGCAGCCGCGTTCACGCCGAGGCCGAAGCGCGCATAGACGCCCTCGACCTTGCGGTGCGTATCTATCGCGCTGCGGAAGACACACAATGGGAACAGCGTGTCCAGGATGCGGCTGCGCGCAGGTGGGTCGCATCCCCCCTTTCGCCACTCGGCATAACGCCACAGCACATAGCATGCCGAGCCGACTATTGCATGGCCGCCACCGACTCGTCTTTCATCGCGCCCGACAAGCACCGGGGGGCGCTGTCCCATCTCGTCAACGTGGGGCGCGTGATGCTCCGCTACGGAGACAGCCCGGCAGCCGAGATAGACAGCACCCCTAACCACTACACGGATATGCTCATCGAAGGCGAAGAGGTTATGTCAAGCAGGGTGCTGGCGGCCAAGTGCGCGCTACGAGAGCTACAGGAGCTTTATCAGTGGGCGCGGCGCTATGGGACCGACCTTGCCCTGGTGGACGGCTCGCTCATGCAACTTGTGATGGTCCTCTCGAAAGAGGCGCAGGTCCAGCAGATCATGGCGGAATACTTCGAGACTTTACAGGCTTTCCGGGATATGTCCCTTCCCGTGATCGGCTATATCAGCCAGCCCGCCAGCCAGATGGCGATGCGCGCCATACGCATGTTGGCCTGCGAAGAGGAAGCGCCCCACGAACATCGCCCGACCGAGCCGTGCGCTTGCCAACCCCTCTGGACCATTGACGATGGCGACCTCTTCTGGCAACTCCTGAGTGAAGGTCAGCGCTCGCCTATATTCGAGCCTATCTTCTCCTATCTGGCGGGCCAAACCGCTCCGCAATTCAAGGATATAGTGTTCGCTTACCTGGCAACCCAGTACGAGATCGTGCGCCTTGAGTTCCCGATATGGATACAGCAAGCGGGCCTGCTCGACCGCGCTATAGCCATTCTGCTCCATCAGTGCAAGCTGGGGCAAGGCTACCCAAACTCCCTCACTTTGGCCCACCAATACGCCGTGCTGCACAACTCGGACCGCGAAAGCTACTACTTCTTGCTAGAGCGCGCTGGCCTGATGACCAAACCAACCGAAAAGGCGCACGGCAAGAGAATGATAGGGC
>JBBSGN010000447.1:0-3567 GCA_038254085.1 Chloroflexia bacterium
AAGGATATCTACAAGCTTACACCCGGAACAATTCTAACCCTCTCGTCATCTACCAGGGATCGTCAGTCTCCGGTTCCTTTCTGGTCTGCCAAGGAAGTGGCCGAAAGAGGCGTTGGCAACCCCCTCGAGAATACCGATGCCGAGGCGGTCGAGCATCTAGATGCCCTGCTTCGCGAGGCGGTTCGCCTGCGTATGGTTGCCGACGTGCCTCTTGGTGCCTTTCTCTCCGGTGGGATCGATTCGTCTACCGTTGTTGCGTTGATGCAGGCCCAGAGCCATCGGCCGGTGAAGACGTTCTCCATCGGTTTTCACGAGGCTCAATACAACGAAGCGGAGCATGCCAAGGCGATTGCTCAGCACCTAGGTACGGATCACGTAGAGCTCTACGTCACGCCGGAAGAGGCGTTGCAGGTTATCCCGAAGTTGTCGAGCCTTTACGATGAGCCCTTCGCTGACTCTTCTCAGATTCCCACCTTCCTTGTGTCTCAACTGGCGCGCCAACACGTAACGGTGAGCCTTTCGGGCGACGGAGGGGACGAGCTGTTCGCGGGATACGGGCGCTATTCGTGGGGGCTAAACCTTTGGAGAGGGATGGGCTGGATGCCGCGGGGAGCGCGCCGTGCCACCGCCCAAGCCTTGCAAGCGGTTTCGCCGCAGGTATGGGAACAGTGCTTCAGGACGATGGGACCGGTTATACCCGCCAGGCTCAAACGACCCAATCCCGGCGAGAAAGTACATGTGTTGGCCAAACTCCTGGCCTCGGACAACTCGGAAAATCTATACTATAAGTTGATGTCGCATTGGGGGGAACAAAGCTCTTTAGTCTTGGATTCGTCCGAGCCACCGACGGTGCTGAACGACCATACCCAATGCGCGAACCTGCCCAACTATCTGCAGCGGATGATGTACCTTGACCTGATGTCTTACCTGCCCGATGACATTCTTACCAAGGTCGATCGGGCCAGCATGGCGGTGAGCCTGGAGGCCAGGGTGCCACTCCTTGACCACCGAGTAGTAGAGTTCGCATGGCGGGTACCGCTGTCTATGAAGGTGCGCAACGGACAAAGCAAATGGCTGCTGCGGCAGGTTCTGTACAAATACGTGCCCAAAGAGCTGATCGAGCGGCCCAAAATGGGGTTCGGGGTGCCCATCGATAGTTGGCTGCGAGGGCCGCTGCAGGAGTGGGCAGAGACGCTGCTGGATGAGCGGCGCTTGCAGGACGAGGGCTTCTTCAATCCAGCGCCCATCCGACAGAAGTGGTTGGAACACCTTTCAGGAAGACGTTCTTGGCATTACGACCTGTGGTCAGTACTCATGTTCCAGGCGTGGTTGGATGAAAATGCACGTACCTCAACGGGTAACAGACAAGGTTCCTTAGTAAGCTAATGGCCTGCTTGCTTTTACCGCAAGTTCACGCGCTAAAAGCAACGCCAAAGGCGAAGCCAGAGAGGCGGGTCCCTCCAAGGGTTCGCCTTTCTGGATCGCACGCGCGCTTTCTTCGCCCACCACCTTCGATCTCTCCCTCCATGGGGTTTGCTCCCCGAAAACTGGTTTTCCGCTGGTTTTGGTGCAAAGAAACGACGTTGGCGGCTCCCAGAACGCGTTGGCGTAGCAGATCGAAGCTCGCCCGTACGTACGTCTGACACTTGATGAACTTTACAGCGTTGGTCACAATCCTTGTCCTGAAGATGGTGGCGCAAGAACGAATGCCTGCTCCGAAGGCCTCCGTCAGGATATCAGCGCAAGTTTTAGAACCGGCGTTTCGTTCATACCCCTGTTTGTAGGCACCTTGGAGAAACTACTCTACCCACGAGGGGGTAACCATACGAAGGGGCAAGCGAGGTGGGGGTGCTGCCCGACTCGTGCACAAACACCGAGCTCGGGCAGCCGAGTTCGTTAACCGCCACAGTCACCAAGCGCCGAACCGACCTCGGCCACTCATCTTGAGGCTCCCGTTCGGAATCTCGGCCCCGTCGAGGTCTCCCCCCAGGATGATAACCTCACCGGCATTCTCCTTGATGCGCTGCGGATTCGTTAGCAGGTGCGTACAGAAGTAGACTTCCCGGCCTTCGTCGGACTCCCCCTGTGCCCACGCTGCGGCCTCCTGCGCCGCCTTCGGGTAGTCGAAAACGCATCGCGCACGACGGTAAGCTCGTCGCGCTGCTTTATACCCATGAATACTTAGAGTAGCCTGCGGTGCCCGCCGAAAAGGCGACGCCAGACCGTTGTCGTGGCCTCTAAACTTGCATTTCCTTCACTTATCGCAATATACTAAACTTCAGATCGTTGCTTTTGAGAGTCCGGCTTGGTGAGAGCCGAGCTCTTCTTTTTGCCTCGGCATGCTCGGTTTTTACTGAGAGGATGACCTCGTGGTGTACCTTGCAATCAAGCTCCGGGTTGCCAGGACAATTGTGCCGATCCTCAAAAAGCTTGCCGGCGTGAGTTTAATGGTATCTGCTCTAGCACCTCTTTGATTTCCTGAAGGATCACGGGATTGCTGCGCCAGCGGTGACCCTCGCTATCGTTTATTGCGAGTAGCATACAGTCTGGGGGCGAACGAGGAGAGCGATCGTCAACGCTTGGTCTCTATAGCGCCTTGGGGACGCACGAGCGCTTACTCAGAAAACCTACCCGGGACAACAATGATAGACGCCGTCGGTGTGGCAGGTCAAAGAGCATGCCGTGTGGGTCAGTTTCATTGCAAGTCGCCATACGTACGGTCCCCACGAGGCTCTATCGCTTCGCAAAAACAAACTCGTTGTTTCCAGACTTACCTCCGACGGTTACCAATTTCTCCAGCATGAATCCCCTGTCCTGGTAGAACTTGAAAATCTCTTCTGGTTTTGCTACCTCGAAGGGTAAGCCGCCCAACCAATCACGCAAATCGTGCACTGCAGACATGCCCCTCTTTTTGTGCTCGGTGTAGCGAGTTACTGGGTTCCGTCCCCTAAGAAGGTCTGCGAGAAGCCCCCCAAAGACGGCATAGGGGATGAAGAACGCCCAAGCAGATGTTCTACCCAGGGCTCCCGACGAGTAGAGCCGCTTGATTCTGCGCCAGAGCTTGGACTTAGCGCCCTGATCATTGTAGATCGCGATGAACAGCCGCCCTCCATCCGCGACGGGCAAGCCAGCGTTCTCCAGCGCTCGCCACAGGTCCCCTGTATGGTGAAGTACACCCCAGGAGTAAACAATGTCAAACTGTCCTAAGGATCTTAGGTACTCTACATCTAGAACAGAGCCCTGTTCAACAACCCAGCTATCATCGTCAAGGAAGTAGCGCCTTTTGAGTTCAGCTGTGCAAGCCACAGATTGTGCATCGTAGTCGAAGGAGTGGACGCGGGCACCCAAGCGTCTGGCCGCCAGGCTGAAAAGCCCGCTCCCCGAACCGATATCCAAAATGCTTTTGCCCGTAAGATCTCCGGCCTCGAGCATCTGCTTGAGCGATTTTTCGGCCTCAAAGATACGCCCATCGTCCAGCACCTCGAGGAATCGGCTCCAGTTCTCCCCAAACTTGAATCGTTCGCCTTGGGCGACTTACTTTGCGTGCTCACTCATAATCTTCCCCTG
>JBBSGN010000448.1:0-3558 GCA_038254085.1 Chloroflexia bacterium
CAGTCCCAACGACCACTACCACTACCACTACCACTACCACTACCACTACCACTACCACTACCACTATCACTATCACTACCACTACCACTACCACTACCACTACCACTACCACTACCACTATCACTACCACTACCACTATCACTACCACTACCACTATCACTATGCAGGGTATGGAATCAGGGCAACGAGCCAAACGAGGGCGGCAGGCACAGAGTGAAGCTGCATATCAAGCACGGCGTGCCGCTCGGCTGGATCGCTATGAGCTATGAAAGGATGGTAGTGTTGCGTGACCAGGGTTTGAATCAATCGATGATAGCTCGGCGGCTAGGAGTGAGTTTGCGCACGGTCAATGGATACCTAAATGCAGGCAGGTTTCCCGAACCGAAGCGTCGCGTTGATGGACCTAATCGGCCTAGTTGCCTGGATCCCTACTTGCCATATCTACTCAAACGCTGGGATGATGGCTGCGACAAGGCGGTGCAGTTGTGGCGGGAAATCTGTGCCCAAGGATACGATCATGGGCGCGGCTTGGTGTACCTGTATGTGGCGCGGTTACGGCAAGGGGAGAGGCCCACCCAAATGGCGGATCGCCCAACTCGCCCAACTTGCCCTACTAAACCAGATGCATCTGTCAAGGAGCAATGCTATCCGCCACGGGAAGCAGTTTGGCTACTACTGCGCCGCACCTCGGAGTTGAGTGCAGTAGAACGTGTCGATGTACAAGCAATACAAGCAATGCAAGACAGGTGTCCGTCCATCGCCACGGCATGCCGACTGGCACACAGTTTCATTCAGATGCTGCAGGAACGACGAGTGGCTCAGTTGCCCGCTTGGCTGAGGGAAGCTAAGAGCAGTGGGTTGCCCGAGTTGCGTAGCTTGGCCAATGGGATAGAACGTGACAGAGCAGCTGTGGTGGCGGCGTTGACAGAGCCGTGGAGTAGTGGTCAGGTAGAGGGACAGGTCAATCGGCTCAAGCTGGTCAAACGCCAAATGTATGGACGAGCCAAGCTGGATCTACTGCGTCAACGGGTAATGCTCAGAGTCTAGCGCCGATCACGAAACCTGGCGAAGAGCCGGGCTTACGCAATTTGCGTATTGACAAGCGGGCAGACTCATAGTATCATTGTTGTTCGGTTGGCTAATTGCAAATTGCAGCGCCGCCTTATATAGCGCCCCTAGCCGACTGCCGGTTATTGAGACCCAACCTCATACAAAGGAGCTTATACCATGCCTGTGCTTGTTGCCCCCGACGCGCCCTCATCGGCCCCTACTGTAAACTTTCTCATCTCTCCCATCTACGATATGTTCATCTCCCTGGGGACCCTCAGCCACCCAGGCGAGCGGCATGAGCAGTGGGCCGCCGAGGTGAAGCGCGACCTCTCGCCCCAGATGCGCGAGGAGGCCGATTACTTCTACTCCCTCTTCGAGAACCGCCTGGTGGAGCTTGCGGTTGATTACCCCGACCACAACGATGTCGAGGGCTTCTTTCGCTATCTGGAGATGATGGCCCCAGAAGACTTCATCTTCTACGCGACGGGCCGCGTTATGTCGCCCAACGACATCGCCAATATGGCCTCGCACCCACTGCGCCTGCTGGCCGCCCTCCTCAAGTCCTATGGCGGCGAGCATCGCATTCACGACCAGGGGTGGCGGCAGGCGCTGCAAACCCTCTCTACTGAGGCCGACGCCACCCGCACCCGCCTGCTGCGCCTCCTGCGAACGTACTGGCAGAACGTCTTCCGCGAGCAGGTAGGTAAACTGCGCCCCCGCTGGGAAGAGAGCGTGCGCGAGCGCACACTGTCTCTCGGCCCCGACCGCCTGAGCGCCGTGCAAGAGCGCTTCCTCGCCAACAACGCTCCGCCGCGAGAGTTTCCCGAGGGCTACCCGCTGGAAAGGGTGCTGCTGGTGCCTTCGCTGTTCTTGAATATGTCCTCGATGATTATGTACGGCTACGGGCAAATGTTCATCATCTACGACGCTCTCACCTCGGACGAGCATCGCAGCGCCATGGCCCACGTGCAGCGGCGCATCGTGGCGGTAGCCCGCGCCCTGGAAGACCCCACCCGCATGACCATCCTGCGCGCCATCGCCAAGGACAAGGAATATTACGGCTCGCGCCTGGCCGCCAAGTGCGGTATCACCCCGTCGTCCATCTCGCGCCATATGCGCGTGCTACGCGACGCCGGCCTCATCAACGAGGTCAACCAGGACAACCGGGTGATGTACGAGCTAAAGCAGGACACGCTAGAGAAGTTCTGCGAGGATCTGCACGAGTATTTGTAGGAGCTAGGGGTCGGAATGGAGAAGCCCTGGGGCCAACCTACAGCCCCGGGGCTTTTCCATCCTTGCTATAGGGCGCAATCCACTATATTATCATTTATAGGACAGCTATAAGCAGTATTTCAGTTAGCTAAGAGGCACAGATTATGGCACGTAACAAACCGCTCGTCTCCGAGTTACGGAGATACCTGGTCACAACTGTCGCTCAGGCGAAATCTATCACTACGGAGTGGCTTACAGAGATCGAACTGAGCAAGGTGGTCACTCTGGGGTTGCCCGAAGTGGATGACCGTTACCACGTTTGGCGCATCCCGCTTTGCGGTGGGGCCAATGGAGCAAGAATCGGCGAGGTCGTGATTGACGCCTACACAACGGCTATCCTACACGAAAAGACGACCAGCCCCGCCATGCTGGAAGCGCGTCTCTTGAAGAAAGCCGAAGTGCGCGCCACGAAGCAGCGACGTTCTGCTATCGAGTATCCTATCTCGCCGCTCAGAAACACAGTTGGCTTGGGGGACAGCGTAGACCTGATAGATGAAATGCCTGCGACCTCAGTTGATCTAATCTTTACCTCCCCCCCCTTATTTCAACGCGCGCCCCGAATATAGCGACAACGAGCAATACGAGCAGTACCTTTTCAAAATGCGCCAGGTGATAAAACGCGCTCACAGGGTGCTAAACGAAGGTCGCTTCTTCGTGATGAACACCGCGCCGGTCTTGTTGCGCCGGGCCAGCCGGAACGAATCGTCCAGGCGCATTGCCGTCCCCATTGATCTGCATCGCATATTTATCGAAGAAGGCTACGATTTCATTGACGATATAATCTGGGTCAAGCCAGAGGGAGCGGGTTGGGCAACAGGGCGGGGCCGTCGGTTCGCCGCCGACCGCAACCCGCTTCAATACAAGGCCGTGCCGGTCACGGAATACGTGCTTGTCTACCGCAAGAGAACCGACCTGCTGATAGATTGGCATATTCGTAATCACCCGGATAGGGACGTTGTAGAAGCCTCCAAAGTAAAAGACGACTACGAGCGCACGAACATCTGGCGTATCCAGCCCGCGACCAACTCCAAGCATCCGGCGGCATTTCCCTTGGAGCTTGCGGAGAAGGTGATCAGCTACTACTCCTTCAAGGGCGACGTAATACTAGACCCCTTTGCCGGTTCGGGGACGGTAGGGGCAGCCTCTGCTAAGTTAGGCAGACGCTTCGTGCTGTTTGATATTAACCCGGATTACATTGACATCATCAGGCAGGCCGTTCCCGCCTGGCTGGGTAGG
>JBBSGN010000449.1:0-3552 GCA_038254085.1 Chloroflexia bacterium
GACCATGCACGCGGGCGATGCCGTCGCCTATTTCGACGACAGTACCCACGTTGACCGTGCGTACCGGCTGGCCGAAGCTCTCAATCTCTTGCCGAATAATGGAACTGATTTCTTCTGCGCGTAGTGCCATTGTTTTCTCCTTTTCGTAACACGTAAGCGACTCTTTCTTACGCGTTAGGTCTTACGTTTTACGTTTTACGAAAGCCTTTCTCCCAAAGTAGCCAATCTTGTGGCTATACTCGCGTCAATAAGCTCGTCTCCGATGCGGGTGACTATGCCACCCAGGATGCGGGGGTCTTCGTGTAGACGGACCTCCACGGTCTTGCCTGTTATTTTGGATAGTTGTTGGACGATGTGCTTTTTGTGCGCCTCGTCCAGGGGCACGGCTGTGGTTACATCAGCGATGACTATGCCTTTCTCTTTGTTGTACATCTCCTGAAATATTTCGGCTATCCTGTGGAGGAGGCTCAGGCGCTCGCGCTGCACCAGGAGCATTACGAAGTTGCTCGCCAGAGGGTCAACCACTGCTTTCGGCAGATGCTCTGTGACGACGCGGCGCTTATCTTCCTCGGTGAGCTTGGGGTCTTCAAGGGCAGACATGGCGTTATCGCTGCCGAAGACGCGACTAAGCACATTGAGGTCGCTCAACCAGCGGTCGAGGGTGCCTGTATCTTTTGCTATGTCGAACACGGCCTGCGCGTATCTGCGCGCTGCTGCTCCACGTAGGGCCAATTCTTGGGTCTCCTGTTTGTTGACGACGGACGACCGACGACCGCTAATGAATGGTAAACTATGGACTACGGATGACGGTCATGTTCCGCGCATCAGGTTTCACGCAGCGGTGGTCGTCATTCGCCCTACACTATCCTCGCGCAAAGCCCCCACGCGCTTCGGCCTCATTCAAGGCTTCGTCTACCAGGCGATAGTGGTCTTGCGTGTCAAGGGACTTGCCTACTACCTTGCTGGCGGCCAGGATCGCCAGGCGGGCGACTTCGCGCTGGAGTTCTTCTTTGGCGCGCTGGGTGTCCACCTGTATCTGGGAGTGGGCATCGGCCAGCAGTTTCTCACGCTGCTCACGGGCCTCGGCCTGGGCCGCCGAGATAGTGCGCTGGCTGATTTGCTGGGCCTGGGCGAGTATCTGCTGGGTCTGCTGCCTTGCCTCGGCCATGATCTCCTCAGCGCGCTTGGCGGCTGCCGCGTTGTCGGCTTTGATCTGCTCGGCCTGCTCCATGCTCTCGCGGATGCGATTAGCCCGCTCGTCGAGTATCTTTATTATGGGAGCGTAGGCGAAGCGCCAGAGCAGAAAGACCAGCAGGCCGAAGGCCAGGCATTGCCAGATTAGGTTGCCTAATAAAATACCGAGCGACTCGAACATGGGAGTCCTTCCTCTGAGTGTAGAGTCACGCCGGCCCTCCCTGATGCGGGAGGGCGGCATTCACGGCGAGCCTAACTTGCCTATCCGACGAAAAGGATAACCAGGGACACCACCAGGGCGTAGATAGCGGTCGCTTCGGCGAAGCCGAGACCCAGGATCATGAGCGTGCGAATGGGGCCTTCGGCGTCGGGGTTACGGCTGATTGCTTGCGTTGCACCCAATGTGCCAACGCCCAGACCGATGCCAGGGCCTATAGCGCCCAGGCCCATCGCCAAACCGGCGCCTATAAGCTTTGCGGCCTCTTTCGAAAGCCCACCATCCCCAGCGGTCTGGGCCAGGAAACCGAGAAAATGTAGGTCCACGTAATCACTCCTCCTGCATTTATGTTGGATAACCGCCCACTCGTTGTGGGTGCCCTCAGGCATTTTTGAGCCGGAAGGCCGTAACATGGCCTTCCACTTCTCACGAGAAAATATGAATCAGCCGCCGATGTGCGTGGCGGTGCTCTTGACCTGCCTATCGTCTGCGGCGGGCACTTTTTGGCCCGTCAACTTGGCTCCGAACTGTTGGCCTTTCTCTTCAATCGAGCCGTGGGGAGCAGCGTGCTCTTCCCCTCCATGCCCGGCGACGGCTATGGATATGAACACCAGGGTCAATATCGAGAAGATAAGCGCCTGGATGAAGCCGAACAACACTTCGAGACCCAGGAATATAGCGGTGCCGAAACCTAAGAATAGAGAGCCGAGCAGCGCGTACATCACCGTCACCAGCACTTCGCCGCCGAATATATTGCCGAAAAGACGGAAAGAGAGCGAAATGACGCGCGCGATCTCTCCTATTATATGGACGGGGGCGAGAAAGAGCGGCGTGGTCAATTCTTTGATATAGCCGCCGAGACCGTGGGACGCAATGCCCGCGATCTGCACGACGGCAACCGCGATCAGCGCCATTGCCAGGGTCGTGTTGAGGTCGGCGTTAGGGCCGCGAAGGAACGGCACAAAGGTCGTGCCGTTGGGGCATTCGTGCCCCGTAGGTGTGGGCAGGCCGCCCGTTGGAGGAGTCTCCGGCGCAGTAGCTCCTCCTGCGGTCTGCACGATGGCTGGAGACTCCTTGACGCACTGGCCAATGGTACCGACACCTGGGAGCAGGCCCGACCAGTTAGCCACTATGATGAACAGGAACAGGGTAGCAATCAGGGGGAAGATGCGCCGCCCGACTGCCCTGCCTGCGGTGCCCTCCACAGTGCCCAGCAGGAACTCCACGACCGTTTCCGCGAAGTTCTGCGAGCCGCTCGGCACCAGTCTCATGCGGCGAGTAGCTATGGCGAAGAACAGCACCAGCGCCGCCATCACGATGAGCGTGAAGAGCATGGAGTTGGTGAAGCTGAAGCTGCCGAACGGCAACTGGATCGTGAAAAGAGGTTCAGCTTTGATGCTGATGGGAGGAAGTTTGACCTGTAGATCGCCCATGATAATTGCCTCTTCTCCATTGAAGTCTAGCGTACTGCGTATCGCGTGTTAAGAAATGCTTAGTGCTACCGACTACCGACTACCAGGTTACCGGCCTCGCTTATTAGCGCGAGGTGTGCCCGGGTCACCGGTGCGCTTTTCTACTTTATATGGCGCCTTCGGCTTGGTGGCCCCGCCCGAAGACTTGCGTGCCTGAATTGCCGTCACCTGGTATAAAGCTGCGGCTGCCGATAGCACTCCGAGCACAATACCCACGATTAGCAGCCAGGGCATCCAACCCAGTTGGCGACCGAGCCACACACCGCCGCCTATGAACACCACCATCGGGCACGCGACCGCGAAACCGAATTGGGTCGCCAGCGCCAGGGCTTTTGCCAGACTTTCATCCTGCATGATGCGCTCTCTTTCTCCGAGCCTTCCGCGTGGCGTTCCCAGGTCGGAGCGGCGCATTATATCATACAGCTACGCAGTGTACAAGCCGCTGGAATGATGTCCCCAATGATTCTGCTTCTATTCCCGGCGCTCACCCAGATTATATCAGCTTCAAGATACTTTGTCAACTTTTTCACAAAGTCTGGCAGGCTCTCGCTCCACGTCGTCGCAACTGCCTGCTCGGCGGGCAGTTGCGATGTTCACTTAGCCTAGATTCGTACGCCGGGTCACTGATTGGGTTTGGCGCTGGGTGTCTCTCCCGGCGGGCGAGCCGCA
>JBBSGN010000450.1:0-3539 GCA_038254085.1 Chloroflexia bacterium
CACGTTGGGCCTGCCGACGATAGCCAATACGGGTTTGGGCATATTACGATTGCTCCCCTAGCGACAACTAAATCGCGCTCAAACGTGACGGATTTGCCCTGAGCGAGTATAAAGATTTATAACCGTGAAATAACGCGCTCTATCAGGCCATTGTAGCACAAGTGGGGGTTTCGGGGCAAGCAACCCACACTTCACGAGTGACAAAAAGAGTAGATAAGCAGTAGAATAAATAAGGCCATGTAAGAGAGCATCGGAGTAGCAAGGAGCAACCAGTGGCACACTCTTCGAACTCAATTGCCGCGTATCTCGAGATTGGGAAGAAACGAATGCTAGCCGGTGCCCGCGATTGGCCCGGCTGGTGCCGAGGCGGGCGTGACGAGGAAGCAGCCCTGCATGCTCTTATTGAATACGGACCGCGCTATGAGCGCGTATTGCACGCTACGGGGCTTCGCTTCCGCGCGCCGGCGGATGCGTCTGAATTAGCTGTGGTCGAGCGGCTTGTAGGCAATGCGACCACCGATTTTGGGGCACCTGATGTCGCCCCGTCCAGCGACGCCGCGCCGGTTGATGATGACGAATTGCGGCACTTACAGGGGCTGCTGAAAGCGTGTTGGACGGCGTTCGATGCGGCTGCACAGGCCGCCTACGGGAAGGATCTGCGTAAGGGACCACGTGGCGGAGGGCGCGACCTGATAGGGGTGGCCCAACACGTGGAGGGGGCCGAGGCGAGCTACTTATCCCGCCTGGATGGGAGGCTCCCGAAACAGAGAGAGCAGGATTACAAGGATGATCCGGGCCGCCCTCTTCAACGGCGGCAGGCAATCCTTGACGCGCTAGGTGCAGCCGCATGCGGCGAGTTTCCTCTACGCGGACCCCGAGGAGGCATCCATTGGACGCCTCGCTTCTTTGTGCGGCGGGCGGCCTGGCACATACTGGACCATGCGTGGGAGATCGAGGATCGCCTCCTATAAGCCGCTCGTTCAGCGGTCCCAGCGCGATCCGGCATGACAACGCGATAACTGAGCCTCTGCGCTTTTAGGCGCTCCCGCGCTTCATTCTCTTAGTCTCAAACCGCCAGCCGCTCACTATCAACGGGCGGCTAGCAGTTCGTTCGGTTATTCTTGATAAGTTGCCCCTGCCCTATGCCCCTTGCTATAATGATGTGAGTGCCTTGTTCCAGGCAAATATCCGAATGTCATCCACAGTCCTAACCGTATACAACCTATCAAAGTCCTACACCATCTACCCCGTCTTTTCCGACGTTAGCTTCACTGTGAACGCGGGGGAGCGCGTGGCTCTGGTGGGGCCAAACGGGGTGGGTAAGTCCACCCTGCTCAAGATAATCGCAGGGCAGGAGGACCACGACCATGGGGAAGGCAGCGGCTCTGTAGTCAAGGCGAAGGGGATGCGCCTGGTCTATCTGCCACAGGAGGCCGCTTCATCCTTCGCCTCGGAGTCCGACCTGTCGTTCTCGCCGGACGATACGCTGTACAACTCTATGCTGGACGCGCTCGGCCCTGTACGGACGTTGCAGGAGCAGCTACGCGACCTGGAAGCGCGCATGGCGGGCGTGCAAGGCGAAGAGTGGGACCGCCTGATGCGCGACTACGAGCAGGCCACCCACCGCTTCGAGATGGCGGGCGGCTACAGCTTCGAGCATCGCATCGAGGAGATATTGCAGGGCCTCGGTTTCAAGAAGGAGCAGTTCACACAGACCCTCAACACGATGAGCGGCGGCCAGCGCACCCGCGCGGCGTTGGCCCGCGCCCTCCTCGCCGACCCCGACATCCTCCTGCTCGACGAGCCGACCAACCACCTCGACATCGAGGGGATAGAATGGCTGGAGAGCTTTCTCATGCAGTGGAAAGGCACATTGCTGGTGATCGCCCACGACCGCCGCTTCCTCAACAAAGTATCCACACGCACTCTCGATATGGAGTTTACGAAGGCCAAATCGCTCACCTGGTACTCCAAGAGCGGCGAACTGCGCGATGCGGGCGAGCAAGTAGCCTTCAGCCGCCTGCAAGACTACCCCGTGCCCTACGACCGCTACCTCGACATGAAAGCCGAGCGATATGAACGCCTGCTTGCCGAGTACGAGGCCCAGCAAGAGCACGTCAAGAGCGTGGAGGACTTTTTCAGGCGCTACAAAGAAGGCCAGAAGAAACGCCAGGCGTTTGGCCGCATGAAGCGCCTGCAACGCCTACACAACACCGGCCTGCTTGAACGTCCAAGCGAGCGAGCGCAGCTCAGGCTGGCTCTGCGCGCCCACGTCCGCTCAGGCCAGAGCGTCTTCGAGGCGGAAGATTTGGTCATAGGCTACCCGAGGCAGAAGGCAGAGAGCAATAATAAAGCAGGCTCTGCTCAGTCCTCAGGCGTCGCTACGCTCCGAAGCCCTCAGCACCCATTGGTGATAGCGTACTGCCCCGACCTGGAGATAGAACGAGGCGAGCGGGTGGCGCTGATTGGCCCCAACGGCGCGGGCAAGACCACCCTCCTGAGGACGATGATGGGCCAACTGAAGCCGATTTCGGGGCACCTCGAATTAGGGCACAACGTCAGGTTCGGCTATTACGCGCAGGCGCACGAGGGGTTGGACGCCGACAACACCGTTATTGACGAGGTGCGCTCGGTGCGTAACATGACCGAGGAAGCGGCCCGCGACCTGCTTGCGAAGATGCTCTTTACCGGCGACAACATCTATAAGCAGGTGGGCGACCTGAGCGGTGGCGAGCGCAGCCGGGTGGCCCTCACCAAACTGACCCTCACCGACGCCAACTTCCTGATACTCGACGAGCCGACCAACCACCTCGACCTTGAGGCCCAGGAAGCCCTCACGCAGGTGTTGTCGGCTTACGACGGCACGGTACTCTTCGTGTCGCACGACCGCGCGTTCATAGACGACCTGGCGACACAGGTGTGGTCTTTGGAAGATGGCAGGCTGACCTCCTGGGACGGCAACTACACTGATTACGTGGCCGAGAAGACCCGGCAGCAGGAGCTAGGGTTGCTCCCCACCTCGAACGGCAAATCGGACGGCGCAACCCCAAAGGCCGACACGCGAGAGCAAAGCAAGGCCGTCCAGAGGCAGGAGCGCGCCGCCCAGCGTGAGCGCAGCAAGCTCGTCAAGCGTCGAGACGCCGCCGAAGCGCGCATATCAGAGCTGGAAGCCCGCCTGAACGCCGTCTCGGACGCTCTCACCGCCGCCACCGATGCCCGCGACCTGGAAGCCATCATCAAGCTGGGCACCGAATACGCCCAACTCGAAACCGACCTCGACCAGGCATACCAGGATTGGCAGCAGATGGAAGAGGCGACCATTGCGTGACTACTCCGCACCGCCTAAAGGCGGGCGGCTTCCAGGGATTGGATACCCAGAGACGATAGCCCTCGTCTCATTGTAAACGACCCCATTGATAAATCAAGGGGCTTTTCCATAGAACCTTTATCTGGACCTCCTTACGGATTGCAGAGGTTCTCAGAAGTACGGCTGGTTTACAAGCAGCCCTGCTAACCGAGATTAGCAGCGAAGTTACACA
>JBBSGN010000451.1:0-3532 GCA_038254085.1 Chloroflexia bacterium
AGATGTTCAGTCCCTAAATAGTAGGTCTATAGTATCCTCTACGGATGTGCGAAATGATGGGTTTAGGCCACTCATTGTGCGGCTGCGGAGTTGCACCTGTAGCAACACCGCCTCAAGCTCAGGCGTCACGCGGCGGCACAGGTCTTTCACAAGGCCGATATGGGTGCTTTTGTCGAACATCACCACCATTATCCAGGCTTCACCGACCATCTCGGTGAGGGTATTCTCGCGCATACCCTGCTGGACAAGCGTACGGAAGTTGTTCTCGTTCATCATGCGGGCCACCTCCCGCGAGGTGGCGAACGTGCCCGCAAACAGCGCCCCCAGCACATTCAGGTCGGGCGGCAGCTGTTCGCCGCGCGCCGAGATCACTTCACCGCCCCTATCGAGGAGCAAGGTAGAATTGGCGCCTGCCTCGGCCAGCATCCGGTCTAGCTGCTGGTTAATACGTTTATTATCGGCTTCGCCAATGATGAGGCTGACGTTCGGCCTCGGCTCGTTACGCTCGCTATTGTTGCCTGCGTCGGCGCTGTTTGCTTTTTTCATCGAGCATCTCTTGTCTTGAACGAATGGATTATCAACGCTCAGTTACTATCTTTACGCTGCGTCCGCACATCTCTAAGCGGCCCTGCCCGTACAGCTTGATGGCCTCTATCAGGAGCCGGCACTCTTGCTCATGTATCTTTTCGGCCAGCGACTCCAATGTATCATCAGGTAGCACCGGCACAGCGGCCTGCGAGATTATCGGCCCTCCGTCCAACTCATCGGTCACGAAGTGGACAGTACACCCCGTAACCTTCACCCCGTACTGCCACGCCTCCTCGATGGCGTGAAGCCCGCCCCCGAACGCGGGTAAGAGCGACGGGTGGACGTTGATTATTCGCCCCGCGAACCGCTCTACGATCTCCGGCTCGAACACCCGGTCCCACCCGGCGCACACTATCAGGTCTGCTCTCGCCTCATTCAATTTAGCCGCAATGGCCTGCTGTTGGGCCAGCCTGGACGGATAATCGCGGCGCTCGCATACGGCTACCGGCACACCCGCCATCTGCGCTCTCGATACCGCCTGCGCCTTCGCGTGGTTGCACACAACTAGCGAGACCTCCGCGTCCAACTCACCACTGGCAATTGCATCCAATGTGGCCTGAAGATTGGTGCCCCGCCCCGATACTAGTATCCCCAGGCGCAAGGGCCGTGCGCTGCCCATCCTGCTGGCCCTCAAACCCGGCTACCGCCCCGGAGGACCACGCGCTCGTCCCCGGTCTGCGGTACGACCCGGCCAATCTCCGCACTCTCAGATAGCGATGCTTGAACCGACCCGGCCTGATCGGGCGCTACGATAAGGGCCATGCCGACGCCCATGTTGAACACCCGCGCCATCTCCGTCGGGTCAATATGCCCGGCGGCCTGTATCAGCCGGAACAGCGGCGGCACATCCCAGGCACTTGTATCAAGTTCCACAGCGCAACCATCGGGCAGCACCCGCGGGATATTGTCAATAAGGCCCCCGCCCGTAATATGCGCCATCCCCTTGATTGGCCGCCCCGGCATGTCGAGCAAGGGCGCTATCTCGGCCAGATACGAGCGGTGCGGCTCGACCAGCGCCTCACCCAGCGTGCAGCCAAGCGCCTCTTCATAAGTATCCAGCCGTCTACGCACCTCCACCGGGTCGCCTTCCAGGCCCAATACCTTGCGAGCGAGAGAATAGCCGTTCGTATGCAGGCCGCTGGACGGCAGCGCCAGCACTACGTCGCCCGGCTGTATCTCTTTGCCCAGAACCAGCCTATCGCGGGCCACGTTGCCGACTATGAACCCGGCAACATCGAACTCTTTCGTCTGGTAGATGCCGGGCAATTCGGCGGTCTCGCCGCCAATCAGGGCGCAACCGGCAACACGGCAAGCCGAGGCCATGCCCGCGACTACTTCAGCAACTTGTTCAGGTACGATATGGGACGAGGCCACATAATCCAGGAAGAAGAGTGGCCTTGCTCCGCACGCCAGGATGTCGTTGATACAATGGTTGACGATGTCCTGCCCGGCCTTGCCATAAGTGCCCATGATGGAGGTGAGCATCAACTTGGTGCCCACCGAGTCGGCGCTGGCGACTAGCACGGGGCCATTCGGGTTCTGCCCATCCAGAGCATACAGGCCACCGAAATAGCCCACGTCGGCCAGCACCTGCGGCCCGTGTGTGCTGCCCACCGACCGGCGCATTAGCTCGACAGCGCGGTTGCCCGCGTCAATATCCACGCCAGCCTGCCGGTAAGCGGCCACCGAAATAGCCCCCGGCTTGCCAGTCCTAATCTCCTCCATTGCGGCTATTATACAAGACGGCAGACCCCTGTGCATAGAGTTGCACCCGCGTACTTTTGTCCCCTATAGTAATGGGACCGAGGGGCAGTATTAGCACAGATTAACAGATCAGGTTGGGCAATAAGAAAAGGGGACTGCTACAACCAGTCCCCCTGCGTTCTCTTACCCACCTCGCTAAAGGGCTAAGGAGCCGTTGTATTACTTTAGGCACAACTGTGCCTACAGGACCAGGCACAACAGTCGGTGTAGGGATCAGACCCAGACTTTCCATCCAGCCATATGGTAAATCCACTTGTACTTTCATTGTGGGCTGTGTTGCTTCCATTACCCCTGCTTGGGCGAGGGTGTGGCGTGTTATAGCGGGGAGTTACATCAACGATATAAACTCGCGGGTCAGACGCTATGGCAACTAGGCGACTAGCATCTACGGTGCAGTAGATGCCGAACACACCATTTATTCCTGCATACGGAAACTTATCAATCGAGGATTGAGGTAATGGATCACCTTGCGTACCACCGATCATCAATGTAGTATCACCGGAGGCTATTTGCGCCTGGTGTGCGTCTTGTCAAGAGGTGTAGATTCGATCAGGCATTGCATGTTCAAATCCAACCGGCTAACGGATAGGTGCTAGCCGTAGTGGGCTCAACAATTCCTGCACCTGGTCGGCTGGGGTCTTCAGCTTCTCCATCGATTCCAGGCTGAAATACCGTCTTTCTTCTTGCCACTCATCGTCGATTTCTACAAGGACCGATCCTACCAGCCGGATCACAGAAGCAGTGTCCGGAAACACTCCTACCACTTCCGTGCGTCTCTTGATTTCTCTATTCAGTCGTTCCAATGGGTCAGTCGTTCCAATGGGTTGGTCGAGAAGATCCTGGTCCAGTGCTCCATCGGAAAGCTCATGTATGTCAGGGCATCCTGCGCTCCACCTGCGCTCCACCTGCGCTCCACCTGCGCTCCACCAGCCAGCACAACTGCTGCCTGTGGCCACCGACACCGAGGTTCCATCACCTTTACGACTTCTGCTGTCTGCCCTCGAGCCGTCTCTCCGGTAGGTTGGGCGAAGATCGTGCGGATAGCAGCTGCTACCATAGCTTTGTCTCGCTGCGGTATGTGAGCCAGGATGTTGCGGGTGAAATGAACCCGGCACCGTTGCCATGCACTTCCCGATAGCACCTTTGGGATTGCTTCTTGAAGGCCGGTGTGTGCATCGCT
>JBBSGN010000452.1:0-3532 GCA_038254085.1 Chloroflexia bacterium
CATCAACCGCTACAGCGCCCTCACGGTGGGTGAGGACCGCGTAGACCTCCTCTACGTGGTAGACATGGCCGAGATACCCGCATATCAGGAGCTTGGCACTATACGTCCCGACCACAGCACCGATCTCACTGCGGCAGAACGTGACGGCTACACTTCCAGGAAAGCCACCGAACTGCTACCCGGTCTAACCCTCTCCATGAATGGCGCTCCTGTCGCTCTAACGGTGCTGGGCAAGCCCAACCTGAGCTTCCCTCCCGGCACGGGTGGCCTGCCCACCTTACGCCTTGAGTTCAGCCTGGCAGCACCCTTGCAGGCGCAGAGGCAGGGCGCCCAGAAGGGGACGTTAGCATACCAAGACAGCAATTTCCCCGACCGCATAGGCTGGAAGGAGATAATAGCGCGTCCGGCACCCGGCGTGACCCTTGATAAGTCCACAGTGCCCACGACAGACCTCAGCAACGCGCTACGCAAGTACCCGGTGGATCTTCTTAGTAACCCTCCGCTCGTAACTTCCGCCTCACTCGACTTTGCGCTTGGCGGGCCTCCCCCCGCCTCCACAGGCGCCACTACGCAGGCCCAAGCCCCTCAGCAAGGCGCCGATGCCTGGGGATCGCTTGCCTGGGTGCGTCAACAAACGGACGCTATTACGGCGATCCTGCATCAGAAAGACCTTCCCCTGGGCGCGCTGCTTGCCGCGCTGCTGATAGCTTTCGGCGTAGGGGCAGCGCACGCGCTCTCCCCCGGCCATGGCAAGACAGTGGTGGCAGCTTACCTGGTGGGCAGCCGGGGCACAGCACTACACGCAATCATGCTCGGCCTGACCGTTACCCTCAGCCACACTATTGGGGTATTCATGCTTGGGTTCGTGGTGCTCTACCTGGCTAACTATATGCTGCCAGAGACCCTCTACCCCTGGTTGAGCTTCCTAAGCGGTACATTGCTGGTGGTTATGGGCCTCTCCCTTTTCGTGCAGAGATGGCGCACCTGGAAGAAGCAGAAGGTCGCAGATTCCTATCCCCATGTTCACGATGGGCATACCCATACCCATACACATTCCCCCGCTAGCCATGCCCACGAGGTCCAGACCCAGGTCCTAAGCGAGCACGAAGATCAAGATCATCGGGAGCATGCTCACGGAGAGGACCACGAGCATACTCACGAGCACGGGCATAATCGCGTTAGCCCCCGTGACGACCCTTCGGCGCTTCACACATACGGTCCGTTTGGGCGCCCACATACTCACATGCCAACTGATGCTCAGAAGGTAACCCTTGGGAATCTGCTGGTGCTGGGTATAATGGGCGGCATCATCCCTTGCCCATCGGCGTTGGTTGTGCTACTTGTCGCGGTGGCGTCCGGGCAGGTTGCGTTAGGGATGTTGCTAATTCTGGCCTTCAGTATCGGCCTGGCGGCAGTGCTCATGGGTATCGGGCTGTTGATGGTATACAGCCGTAACATGCTAAATCGCTTCAACTTCGGCGGCCAGCGGATCGCCTGGGTACTTGGCAGGCTACCTATGTTCTCTGCCCTGGCGGTCTCCGGTCTGGGAGTGCTCATAGCATTTGGGGCTTTCAACATTAAGTAAGCAATTTCCTTGGGGTTCAGGTTCAATACACAGGCTGGATGACGTTAGCTGACGAGCAACTTTATCCGGCCTGCGCCCTATGGTCCTTCACAAGGACGACCGTTCTCAAGCTAACGAACATCCTCTCGAACATGGGAACAGGGACCGGCCTTGCTATGCGAGGGGTCTTTCGAGGGCACGAGGCTGGGTCTTGCGTGCCATCGCCCTTCGGAGTGTGTTATAATCGCCTGCGTGGAGAGTGACACGCAAAACGGAAGGGAGAGCGAGCGCACAACCCTCGTCGCCGGTGTGTTCGAGATAGTGCTGCCTCTGCCCCCAGGCGTGAATAACCAGTACGCCACCGTGAACGGGCGTCGCGTTCTCAGCGCCGAGGCCCGCCGATTCAAGTCGCAAGTCGGGGCACGCATTAGCGAAATGCGCTTCTCAGGCGAGTTGCCCAACGCCCTGCTCGATACCCTGCGCTCCTCTTATTTGTCGCTCTTTATAGATTTTTACTTCGCCAGCCCCATGAAGCGAGACCTGGACGGCGGGTTGAAGATTACCCAGGACGCGCTCTGCGAGGCCCTGGCAATCAACGACAACCGGGTGGTTGACATCCACCTCGTCAAGCGAATTGACCCTCTCAACCCGCACATTACGGTGCAGTTGGAAACTATTAACGAGAAAGAGTGGCACTTCGATGAAGAATATATCTACGTCGGCAAGACCACCTGCTAACCTGGTTCGCAAGCACAACACGGACCGCTACGTGGACGTAGGGGGCACTACCGTCAGATATATCGAATTGGGCAGGGAGCACGGCGGCGTACCGTTGCTCATGCTACACGGCTATAACGGCAGCGCCGAGTACTGGTATCCATACACGCTGCCCGGTCTCGCCGCAGAGAGGTGCGTGATAGCTCTTGACCTACCAGGCAACGGTTGGTCGGGCCGCCTTCCTGAGCATTCGCTCGAAGCCTATGCGGACTTCATCCCGCGCTTCCTGAACGCGCTTGGCATCGAGCAGGTCGATTTGCTGGGCCATTCGATGGGCGGGCAGGTGGCGATTGCCACGGTTACCGCGCAGCCTGATCGCTTTCGCAGGCTGATCCTGGTAGACAGCGCCGGCCTGCCCGAACTTGTCAAAGAACACTGGCTTGCCCCTTTCAAGATGCTCACCGACGCATCTTTGCGGCATGTTGGATTGTACCCGTCTTTGGTCAGGATCGGCATGAGGGCGCGCTCAGGGCGCGAAGGGCTGGCGATACTCCGGTCCAAGAGCATCCGCCGCCACCTCCAAAGCATGAACGTGCCCACGCTGGTAATCTGGGGTTCGCGGGATCGCGTCGTGCCGTTGGAGCACGGAGCCTTCATGGCCGAGCATATCCCCGGCGCGCGCCTGGCAATCATTCGTGGGGCCGGCCACATGCCCTTCTACCAAAAGCCGGAGCAGTTCAACAGATTGGTGCTGAGTTTCCTGCGGTAAAGAATTAGACGGAGGCCAATATGCGAGACGGCGCGGTGTCCAATACGACCATAGATGAGAGTAATGAGGCCGAGGTTGGTGCATTGATCCTGCGGGCCGAGGAAGAGGTGGCCGAGCGAGAGGGTGCGCCTGTTGCCGGTGAGCCAAAGATAGCCGCTCCCCGTCCCTCCCAGTGCCACGAAACTGTGGTAATACTCGACTTTGGCTCTCAGTACACCCAGTTGATAGCGCGCCGCGTGAGAGAGCTTGGCGTGTACTGCGAGCTTTTGCCCCATGACGCTCCCGCCTCGGACGTGGCCCGTTTGCGCCCTCGCGCCTTCATTCTATCGGGTGGCCCCGCGAGCGTGTACGAGCCGGGCGCGCCTACTCTACCGTCCTATGTTTTAGAGAGCAGCCTGCCGGTGTTGGGCATCTGCTACGGCATGCACCTTCTCGCCAACGCGCACGGCGGCCACGTCGTGCCTGCCAGCCACCGCGAATAC
>JBBSGN010000453.1:0-3531 GCA_038254085.1 Chloroflexia bacterium
AGGGGCGTGATGTGTTCGCGCTTGCCCAGCAGTGCTGTGCAGGCCAGATACGCGGCATGGAGACGGTCTTTTACGAGTTGGGGAGAAACGGCTGCCCGATGGACTTCGACGCGCCCACCGTTACCGGGCAGACTTGGCGCGAGCGGCTGTCCGACACTTCCAACCTCAGCGCGGACGGTGTGAAAGAGAACCCCATCATCCTTTCCACTCCCAGGCGCGCATTCTCCGGTGTGGAGGTGCTTCGCTCCAACTGGTTCGAGTCGGCCATCGTCAAGACAAGCAGTATGTCAGACGCGCTCATAGACAAGGTGGACGACAAGGTGGCTTTCGTCCTCTACTTCGAGACCGAAGAAGCCGCCAACGACGCCCTGGTAGACCCCGATCTTCTGCAAAAGTTCCGCCACGCCCCAGGCGTAACCTATGATGTGCTGAAACAGATGTACGAGTACAATAGCAGGCAGCAAGCAGAGAAGAGCGGCTCGTCGTCCGCCGATGGCTTGCGAACTATCGATGAGCGAAGCGAACTATCGTCGGACAGCGACCTTTACGCCCACATGATTGCGACCCACACCCTGAGAATCGCTATCGTGATTAGCGGCCAGGGGCCGGAGGCGTTCGGTATGCCGGAGATGGCGGTAGCGTCATTTCGCATCAACTACAATCGCATGCTGAGGCAACTGGTGACGCTCATTACCGACGGGCGCTATTCGGGCACCAACTTCGGAGCCTCGGTCGGCCACGTTACACCGGAGGCGATACACGGCGGCGGTATAGCCTACCTTCAAACAGGCGACTTGCTCCACTTGCAGTTCCGCGCCGGGCGCATTCACCTGTTGGACAGGGAGGCGTTTGTAAACCGGGGCGCTATCCAGCCTTACCTCGGTGAGCTTGCGAACCACCGGGCAGCAATTGGCGCACAACGCAAGCAACACCTCCAACAACGTGCCATGCGTGTGGCCCCCTCCAACCGAATGCTCCACCACACCGATGCGGCGCACGGTGTAGTCCCTCTCCACGTTGCAGAGTGGGCTACTACGCTCCCTCATCTCCCGAAGCCTCACAAACTGCATCAGGCCACGACGGTATACTACCTGACACCCAACCCCTAACACCCAACACCCAACACCCAACATCTAATCCCCAAGGACTAGCAATGACCAATACATATCTTGTCACAGGCGCGATGGGTTGCCTGGGCGCGTGGACTGTTCATAATCTCGTCGCGCAGGGAGAGCGCGTGGTAGCGTTCGACCTGAGCACGGACCCATTTCGCCTGAAGTTGCTCATGAGCGATGACGAAGTAGAAAGCGTGCCCCTGGTGCAAGGGGATATCACCAGCTAAGATGCTGTTGAGCGTGTCGTGCTTGAGCATGGCGTCACTCATGTGATACATCTCGCCGCGCTACAGGTGCCATTCTGCAAGGCCAACCCTGTGCTGGGGGCGAAGGTGAATGTCGTCGGAACCGTCAATGTCTTTGAGGCGGCAGCACGGCGCTCCGACCTCGTGCAGAGAGTGGTCTATACAAGCTCGGCTGCGGTGTATGGCCCTGCCTCGATGTATGGCCCGGACGCGGTGCCGGAGAGCGCGCCGCTTGCGCCCGCCACCCATTACGGCGTCTACAAGCAGGCAAACGAGGGCACAGCCCGCATCTACATGCAAGATAATGGCGTGACGAGCATAGGCGTGCGGCCCTACGTCATTTATGGGCTGGGCCGTGACCGAGGCGTGACCTCCTCCCCCACGAAGGCGATGCTCTCGGCTGCGCTCGGCAAGTCCTTCCCTATCACGTATGGAGGTAGGTGCAACTTCCAGTGGGCGGACGATGCGGCCAAAACGCTCATCGCCCTGACGACTGTGCCTTTCGGGGGTACACGCGTGGTGAACCTGGGTGGCAGCCGCGTCAGCGTGCGCGAGGTCGCAGAGGCTATCGAAGCCGCTGCGCCCCACCTACAGGAGCGCATATCCTATCCAGACACCACTCTTCCATTCCCCGATGAGCTAGACGACGCCTTACTCAAGGAGTTGCTGCCGGGCGCGCCTGAGACGCCACTTGTGCAGGGCGTGCGTGCCACAGTGGAAGCCTTTCGTGATTTGGTGGCGCGTGGTAGGATTGACATAGAGAACGCGCTTGCATAATTACTTTAGTCCAAAGTTCAATGCATGCCCTCGAACGAAGTGAAGGGTCCGAAGGGTAATCAATGGTGTCCGGCATACCACACAACTCTATTGCGCGACAAGTTCGTTCCCTGGACGTGCCGCAGGGCCTGTAGTGTGCGGTAACTTCATCCATATGTTCAGTGGCTCTCATGCCTGTGCTGGCTACTCTGCCTGTCCGTGCCTAAGATCGACATCTTACCCAGCCAAACGCCCCCAAGAATCTGCCTCAACTCAATGTTTCTTATTGGCATAGCCGGAGTTGAACGATTAGAATCTATCAGCGGTCCTTAGTTTAGCCCCCTTGTCCAAGGAGAAACGTTGTACATTGATTGAGTTGTTCAAATTCCTCATGCTGCTTGTGCTCGTGCTCATGACCCAGGATTCTCTGCTCGGCGCAGATAATATGGCATACAACTGCTTTAGAGCCATCCGCTACACCCGCTACACCCGCTACACCCGCTACTCCCTGCATTTGTGGCACCGAGTTATCGGATGGGCGTGGACGAAGCCAGCCAGTAACTCCCTCTCCCTGCCTGTTGGCGCCGTGATAGATCTCTCTCGTAGTAAGTATGATCTCATGGTTGAGAATGCTTTGCTGCGTCAACAACTCATTGTTCTGCGCCGACAGGTTAACCGACCTCAGCTCCAGAACACTGACCGCTTCCTGCTGGTACTGTTGGCGAGTAAACTACAGACATGGAAGAATGCTCTCCTAATCGTGCAGGGAGGACACTCTGCTCCGCTGGCACCGACAGGGCTTTCGCCTCTTTTGGAAACGAAAGTCGAAGGCCAGCTCGCGTGAACCATCAATGTCTGCGCAGACCGTGGAGTTGATCAAGCATTGATCAAGCAGATGGCACAGGATAACCGCTTGTGGGGGGCCGAGCGAATTCGCGGAGAGCTGCTGAAGCTCAACATCAAGGTGTCCAAACGGACGGTGCACAAGTACATGAGACAGGCTCGCAGACCGAAACCGTCAGAACGCAAGCCCAATCAGAACTGGTCCGCCTTCCTTCACAACCATGCCAACCAAGTCTGGGCTTGCGATTTCCTGCCAGTTTATGACCTCTTCTTCCGACCCTTGTTCGTGTTTTTCATCATCGAGCTTGGGTCTCGGCGGGTAGTGCACTTTCGTGTTACTCGATCTCCAACAGATGAGTGGACTGCCCAGATGGAGCGCAGCGCAGTCCTGCGAGAGGCAACTCCTTATGGGCAAGCACCCAGATTCCTGATACGAGATAACGACAGCAAGTTCGGAACGAGCTTCACCGGAGTTGCAGCAGGTAGCGGCAGGTAGCGGCATTGAGGTGCTGCGGACGCCGTATAAAGCGCCGAGAGCAAATGCCTATTGTGAGCGGCTCCTGGGAAGTGTG
>JBBSGN010000454.1:0-3529 GCA_038254085.1 Chloroflexia bacterium
GGATAGTGGCCTGGCTAAATGATGTTCCCATCGCCGCCACTCGACGATCCCGATTGGCAGCCCTGGCTCCGGCGAGCTGGTCGCGGTCCTCCGGTGAATAAACCAACAGTATCACTTCGGGACTTGACCTGTGCAGGTTGCGCTTACTGTTATTAGGGATGCTGGCAATGGTATTAGGTTTCAGCCTATTATTGGGCTTGAGTAGTGTTAATAGCCCTGCCGTAGCACAAGTAGATCCCGATCCTATCGTGGTTTCACCAGCGCCTCTGCCTCCAGCGAGTTATAGGGCTACCGTTTTTTGCGACCCAGCGACGTTCAAGAATTGTACGGACACTTTTTTTGCCTCCGATGCGACAAAGCATTTCACCTGTAGTGGCACGGTGCAGACGAATAGTGTCGCCTGTAAGAACAATGAGAACGATCAGGTTTTAGCCCCCTGTTTTTTTGCTGGTACTAGAATACCCGACGTTGGTGATACACCCGACCTCAGAGATAAATATGTGTGCAAACCGAATGTGACACCGCCTCAACAACCCGGGCAGCGGCACCAGCAGCAGGCGGCGGAGGGCTTAGAGGTTACCCAGTCAAACGAGCAGAACGTCAAGAGCGGGGACTCCAGTCAGACGTTCAACGTAACCGGTTGGGGTGACAACTCAGATGCGTGCCAGGGGCCACAGGGGATCGATAATACCGGTAACGCGGTGAACGATGCGGGTGTTCTGCAGTACGCTTCAGATGGCAGCATCGACACTAGCGGCGGCAACTTCACGCTAGATCCCTCATCTGCGACGTCGTGCAATCAGCAGGTCAACCAGGCGGCTAGCGCAAGCGGTATTTAGCAAGGGCAACCAAACCCAAGCGTCATACAAAGGACTGGGGCTCCTTATCGGGGCTCCGGCTGGTCCATCTAACAGGGAAGCGTATAGGACTCCCGCAGTAGCTTCGGGAGTTCATTGAGAGTCTAGTCTTTGTCGTCCTCCAAAAGAGTCTGGCCCAGGCTGAGGACCGTCGGTGCCCACAGGCCAACGAAGATCCCCGTCTGCCGCCGACCGCTCGTGTACAAGTAGAGAGATAGCAGGATGGAGAGCAGGGTGCCTCCAAGGTAGATTCCTTTTGACGCGTCCAAAGTCGATCTCCTTCGTTCGTATCTTGATCTCTTTCCTTTCATATACCCCTTCGCGAATCCTCTAAAAAAAGAGATCTTGCGCCTAGCGCTATGGGGGACTACCTCTATTTCTCCTTCTATGTACATTCACACGGTCTCCATAACATCTGGCAGGGGACCTCTCTACATGATGACGCCTAAAGACAGCTGGGAAGGGTTGTGCGCGTTTGATGCTGGGTTCGCCAAGCTTTATGCTTGCGGGCGAGTACCGAAAGAGTTGAAAGGAGCAACGACTTTCATGTTCGTCAGTAGGACTTCCATTATAGTAACTGCTTTGTGCGCCTTGGTGGGTATATCAGCTTTAGTTGGTATCCACATCCTCGCTTTAATGGGCGGCTCAGAGTACACGAAGTTCGCGCTAGTCATGGTCTTCTTCGTGTCGTTCCTGGTTGGGTCGTACTGGTGGATAGTATTTGGGGGAGGTCGCTTCCTGTAGCAAGCGGCAGTACGCTACCCTAGCTTTCTTATAGAAAGCAGCTAGTAAAGTGTTGTGCTGCCGGAGAATTGGCGTTTGTGGTCATTGTCGCGAGGGTAAACGCTCCGTTGAATTCGAAATGGAGGGGGATTAGAAAGGGGCTCATCAATGACAGAAGAGCAAAGGAAGCATTACTGGGAGGGCTCTCCACTGCAGATGTGGTACGGGATGGACCCGAATGGGATAAAGGAGATCGTCATCGAGTTCGACACGGGCGACGAAGAGTTTATAAGGCCCAGGGCCGGTGAGGAGTTCCAATCCTACGAGTTGTGGGAAGCGGCTAACTATCTCAACTCCCTATCAGGCCAGCTGGACTAGGGACGCAGGTAAGAGTGCGCTGAGGAGGGAATACCGTGCCCGGCATCATACGAAAGAGAAACCTAAAAGAGGACTCGGACGGAAAGTTTACGCACGTACGTCGGATCGAGGTGCGCTACTCGGACGGACGGATCGTGCGCTTCATAGCAGAGGCTGGACGGGAGTTCTTTAGCAGCGATGATGCTGGGCAGCTGGTCAAGACCCTGACCCATGCCTCTTCAAAAGCCGAGTGGGCGAAATTCAATGAGAGCTACCCGGATTAAGAGCTTTAGGCCGGGGCATTTTGGCTCCGGCCCTGTCTACGCCCTTGAGCTATAGGGGTGTGGCCTAGCGAAGCTCCTTGTAACTACTACCGGCTCCGGGTGAACCTACAGGTATTACGCGTAATACCCAGAGGACTTCCCACAGCCCCGGTCGCATTGACCTATAGGACCGGGGCTATGGTGAGTTTCCAAGAAGCCCATACACCGGAAGCTCGGTTTCCGAGAAGATCACCCGAAGCGGCAATCTGGTGAAAAGGTCTAGGCCCGGCGCTAATTCGCACAACACAGGCACGAAGTTCACTGCTAAGAGGCGCAGAGGCACGCGCCAGTGGTAGTGTTCCTGCGTGGGAGAGGACGAGCGACAGGCCGACGACAGGGCGCGCTATATTGCCAGTCTTGAGGAACAGGTCGCCTACCTTCGAGAACAGCTCGATAAGGAGCGAGAGGCCAACGGCGAGAACCGACGGCTGTTGGCCGCAGCTGTGGAGGCATTAGCTCCACAGCTAGAGGTGTCGACAGAGCAGCGAGAAGCTGCCGAGGCAGACCCCGACACCTCCAGCGGCGCTGTACTGCAACCGGGCGGTGGGGATCCAGGACGAGAGGTGCGCTGGTGGAGGCGTAGCTGGTGGCAGATAGTATTGGCAATTTCCCTACCCGGCTTACTCTACTCTTTTAGGGTACTCGTTCCCCTGAATATCTTGCCAGCACTTACCCTGACAGAGGTAGCCGTGCTCGGACCGCTACCTGGCGGAATCTGGGTAGGATTGGTAGGCTCCCTGAGGTCTCTGAGGGGTTATATTTAGCTGGGGTTGCTGGAAGGGCTTCTGTATTTTTTGCTGCCTGTCATAGTTGCAGGCTTCCGCATTCGAACGGCTCCGGATGGAAGCCCACTATGGGGACCAAAGTGGGCTATGGCCCCTGGTGGTGCCCCTGGGGAGGTTGTAGGTTCGTTGGAACCTGCAAGCCTGCCAAGCGTTGCACTTATCGCAGGATCTGCCATCCTCGGGGCAGCTCTGCTATTTATAGTAGGCGGACTCTGGGGGAGGCTCCTGAAAGGGGAATTCTTACTTCCTCCGGTAAGAGGATCTAGATCACGCGGCCTGCTGTGGTGGGTACGCAATGCAGGCATTGGAGCACTTTTAACCGTTTTGGGTGCATTTCTACCCTGCTCAGAGAGAGCATCGGCCTTCTCACAGAGATCATCACTATATTTTCTAACTAACCTGCAAAAGTCTTAGAGCTTCCGCCAATAGCCTGGCAACTCTTCGCACTATTAGATCGCCTCTTCATCCTCTATTGATGTATTTA
>JBBSGN010000455.1:0-3526 GCA_038254085.1 Chloroflexia bacterium
AGTTGGTCACGCCTTTGAGCCAGGCGGTGTCAATCGCCCGCTCCAGGTTGGGCCTCAGCCCATATATCCCGGCAAAGCCCGCGATCACGAGCAGCCACCACTCAAAATCGCCAATCTTAGATCCAAACGATGCGATGGTCCACAGCACCCCGAACCACGTCCAGCAGACCGCCAACGTCAATATATGCAGCCAGGCGTACAGCTTGAGACTCTTGGGCGTAGACTGCGCATCCTTCAACATCTTATCTCCTGGTTATCTCCCGAAGACGCTCATCAGGTCGGTCAACACCTCGCCTGAGGGCGTGTCGGCAATCACAGTCCTGGGGATGCGTATATCGAGGCCCGCGTCCTTATAGCGGTTGAAGGGGTTGTTGGGGTCGTTGGTAAGGAGGGGCACATCGGGGTTGGCCGGGCGGAAGCCGGTATTCAGCGCCTGTTGCTGCACCGGCACGCTGTACAGGTACTTCCTGAACAGGAGGGCCGCATCCTTCTCCTCGGCGCTGCTCTGCTCGCTCACCAGGATACTGTACGGGTAATCGCTCCAGATATTGACGTGCGGGTAAAACACCTTTAACTGTGTGCCAAACCTGCCGGGCGCGTTCTTGATCTGCTGGGCGACCAGGCTCTCATAAATGCTGACCACGTCGTAGCGCGATGGGCCGTAGCGCAACACGTCGTCCATCTGTTGGGCTGCCGTAGGGGGCGCATCGGCAACCAACCCTCCGGCCAGCCCCTGCATCCAATCCTGGTACTCTTTCTTGCCGAGGTCTTTGGGGTCGAGGCTGCCGGTCTTGTTGAAATAGTTATAGGTTGCCAGCGTCACGGCCAGCAGGCCCGCGTTAGAGCTGGTCGGGTTGGCCTGGCTGTACTTGAAACGGCCCCAGTTTTCGTCCCCACCCAACTCTTTCCAACCTGGACTGGTCACGGCCTTCTGGATGTCGCCCCAGTCTACGGCGTGCCCTTTCGTGAAGGCGTCGGCGCGCTCGGCGAACATCACGAACACCATCGGCGTAAGCAGGAGGGGGGTGGTGCCGTACTCGCCGGAGCGCAACAACAGGTCGGTCTGGTGGTTGGCCCGCCACTGGTTGTTGAGCAGGTTCACCCAGATGGCGGACGCGGGTATCCAGGCGGTCGGGACCCTCTGGCCGCCCAGGATGCTCCGCATGGCGTCGCCGTCGTCTATCGCCTCGATGTCAACGTGAACCTGCTGGTCTCCTACCTTCTTCTTCTGGCTGTTGAAGGCGTCGGTGGCCGGCCCAATCCACGCCCCCAACTCCGAAGAATAAAGGACGCTTATATTAAGTGGCGGCGCGGGGTTAAGAAACGTCCCACGCGACCACCTGAACAGATACTGGCTCGCCACCACCCCACCCGCAATCAGCAAGAAGAGGATGAAGACCACAAGGTTTCGTCTTCGCATACGCTCACAACTCGCAACTCGCTAGCTTTTCCCCAGCTTCTTCTTGAGGTCGGCCAGGTCGCTGTCTACTTGCTGTTGGGTTTCGAGGTCGGTGAAGCGGCTGTCGAGGTCGCTGCTGGCGAGTTGGGCCATCGCCTGTGCGCGGGCCAGCCGCTGGTCGGCCTGGCTCTCCATGCGTCCCAGGCTCTCGTCGGCAGTCGTGCCCTGTACGCTCTGCACGGCGGTGGTAATGGCCTCCTGGGTGGCGGCGCGGCGGTTCTTGGCTATGATCAGGTCGCGCTTGGCCGCAGCCTCGGCGATCTTGGCCTCCAGCTTGGCGAGCGCACCCCTAAGCTCTTGCACCTGGTCGTGCTGGGCCTGCCATTGCGTGTTATAGGTGTCGGCCAGGGTTTGGGCGTTGTTCTTACGCATGAGGGCTTCGCGGGCCAGGTCGTCCTGGTCGTGCTGGACGGCAAGCTCGGCTTTTTGCGCCCAGTCGTTCGCCTGGGACTTGTTCTGTTCGTACTGCGCGCGCAGGCGGGTCTCGTCGGCCATGGCCATGGCGGTGGCGGCGCGGGCCTCGGAAAGCTCGGCGTTCATCTGCCGCAGGTACTCTTCGACCATTTTCTCAGGGTCTTCGGCGGCGTCAATCATCGCGTTGATGTTGGCGCTGACGAGGGTGGCGATACGGGTTAAGATAGACATGGTTGTTCCTCCACTTTCCCCCTTCGGGGAATTATGAATTATGAGTTAGATGAATTGATTCAAAACTCATAATTCCAAACTACTAATCACGTTGGCTACTGCTCCGCCAGGCCGCGAGGGAAACTCCGCCGCTCGGTGCGGGTGTTGCAGAGCGCCGAACTCTTGAAGTAATGGCTTGAGTCGTGTACACAGCGCGGGATCCCATGCTTCCAGTTCGCCGATAAGACATGCTGTCGCCACAGCCAGAGCACGGCGCAACTCCGACTTCTCTAGCGAGCGGACGAGCGCATCTGCGAGCGGATCGGTGACAGTGGCGGGGAGGCGATCAACGCCGCGCCCATGGACGGCCTCCTCTCCCAGGCGGAGGCACGCGAGGGCGAGCACGTGATCCCGAATCCCACTGATCCAGTATTCGGCCCGCCACGGTTTACCGCGCTCGATGGAAGATCGGGCGTGGAGAACGTGGTGCCAGCCAAGCCCAATGAGGTGCTGGGCGTCTGGTTGTGGCGCGGGCTCCGGTTGATGGGTGGTGCCAAAGAGGGTGCGGAAGCGCGGGCCGCGAGCGCCGAATTCCTGTTGGGGCGTGACCGCCACGTCGACCTCGAGGCCCCCGGGCAGGAGGAACACGCGGTAGAGCGATGAGCCGGAGCGCAGGTCCCAATGGTGAAGAGCGCCGAATTCGTGGCCGAGCGCCTCGGTCCAGTCATCGAGGATGCCTTCGGGGCTGACGCCTTCGGCGATGCCAAAGGCGACGTCAATGTCGGACCATTCGTCCTCAGCGCCAATTGCTGTGGAGCCGGTGATAGCACCCGCTGTGACCCGTGGGTCGGTCTTCGCCAGTTCTAGGACGCTATTACGCACGTGGTGGCGATGTCCCGCCGTGAACATGTAAGTCTCCTGTCTTCTCGCTGTTGAGATACCACCATCGCTATATGACCTGCCGCGAGCCGTCCCCTACGGGGAATTATGAATTATGAGTTATGAGTTTTGAATTAATTCATCTAACTCAAAACTCAAAACTCAAAACTCATAACTCGGAAAGCTCGACCCATTGTATCATACTCCGGCAGACTTTGATACTTGCCGCCAATCTTTATACGCAGATGCTCTACCGCGCGTTGCGAGTGGCGACAAAGCAAGCGGCTACGGTCCAACGGTCACCAGGTCGCGTAGCTTGGCGAGGGTGGCGTCGCCTATTCCCTGCACCTTTTTGAGGTCGTCAACGGATTTGAACGGCCCGTTGCTCTGCCTGTAAGCTACTATCCGCCCCGCCATTACCGGACCGATGCCGGGCAGAGTATCTAACTCCTCGGCTGTGGCCGTGTTGATGTTCACCTTGCTGGTGGGGGTGGGCTTGTGTTGGGGCGTTGGCGTGATGCCTGCCTGCCGGTTCGCATATGCGATAGCGCTGGGGGTTCTGGC
>JBBSGN010000456.1:0-3524 GCA_038254085.1 Chloroflexia bacterium
ATAGCCGTTGTCATACTGGGTGTATATTTCGTCTTTGCAGGAACGTTACTGATACACGAAGGATCGCCACCCGCCAGCTGTGGAGTTATCGCACTCATAGTGGGCGTCATCTGGATAGTGTGGGTGCTGGGTCGCCGGAAGCGGTACAAGGCACTTGTGGCCGCAAGCGCGGAACTAACACAGGAACAGGACCAGGCGAAGCAGGAATACCAGGAAAAACGAAAGCAGTTGCTCGAACAGCTAAATCAGGGTCGGCAAGCCTAGAAACGCCGCTAGGGGACCTGTCAAGCCTCCATGTTCATGCGGCACCTATCGCTTTCCGCTTACTCGTAGGCACACCAGCAACAGACGGGGAGGAATGGAATAGGTACGTTGTTTGCGGCAGTTCGTGTTGTTTTTTATACCACTTTATATAGCCGTGTAACCCCGCCCGTATTCATCTGCGAGCACTTCTTCCTCCCATAAGACAACTCGTATTGCCCTGCGAGAAAGGACAACCAGCAGATGAATTATTCCGCGAACCCGCGCGCCCCGCAGCGATATAGCCTGCGTCGCTTGTTTACCACTATAGTGGCTCTTTGCCTTCCTATTGTGGCGGCTACGCTCTTCTCAGGCAGCTTCTTTCGCCTCGGCACATTGCAGCCGGGCGAGGTGCTGAACGTGGCCTCGGCCCACGCAGCCGAGGCGGCTCGCTCGCACTCTCACAGCATGTTAATACCGGTTTTGACGACGGGCACGACCACCAGCGATACCGGCCTTTGGAACAGCGGCGACCTGAATCAAGGGCAAACGTTCCAGTACACCTTTACCGCGCCCGGCACTTACGGCTATCACTGTGAGCACCACAACGGGATGCGCGGGACGATTACCGTCACGAACGGCGGTGGCGCCACGCCCACCCCACAGGGCACCCAGACCGCCCAGCCAACTGGCACTGCCCAACTTACCGGCACCGCCCAGGCTACCCAGACGGCTGAAGCGACAGGCACCGCCGGGGCCACCCACACAGTACACGCGACCGGCACGGCCCAGGCCACTGCTACCCTTGCCCCACAGGTGGTTGGCGTGGACATCCAGAGCTACGCCTACAGCCCTATCACCGTCACCGTGCGGGTGGGTGACACGGTGCGCTGGACCAACCTCGACAACGACCAGCATACCGTGACCAGTGACATCGGCCTGTTCGACAGCGGCGTACTCACTCTTAACCAGACCTGGTCGCACCTCTTCAACACACCCGGAACCTACTCTTACCACTGCCTGGTGCATGGCGTCTTTATGACCGGCTACGTGGTGGTGCAAGGCGCCACGGGCGGCTGCGCTATCACCTTCTCGGACGTGCCGCAGACCAGCCCCTTCTACTCCTACATCCGTTGCCTGGCTTGCCGGGGCATCATCAGCGGCTATAACGATGGCACCTTCCGCCTGTTCAGCAACGTCACCAGGGGCCAGACCGCCAAGATAATCTCCAACGCCGCCGGGTACGCGGAGGCGATACCAAACGGCCAGCAGACCTTCTCGGACGTGCCCAGCACCAACCCATTCTGGGTGTGGATCGAGCGCATCGCCATGCGGAGCATCATCAGCGGGTATAACTGCGGGGCCGCTCCCGCCGGACTGTGCGACGGGCAGCGTAGGCCCTACTTCCTCCCTTACAGCGACGTGACACGAGGTCAGATAGCTAAGATAGTGGCGGGCGCGGCTGGCTTCGGTGAGAGCATACCCAGCAGCCAGCAGACCTTCTCTGATGTGCCCAATACCAACCCGTTCTGGATGCAGGTAGAAAGGGTAGTCATGCACGGGGTAATCAGCGGGTACAATTGCGGTGCTGCCCCAGCAGGTCCATGCGATCCCCAGCGCAGGCCCTACTTCCTCGCTTATAACACCGCCACGCGGGGCCAGACGGCCAAGATAGTGAGCAATACCTTCTTCCCGGCCTGCTCCACTCCTTAACCATAGGAGTGGCTAATACAACAAACACACTGCCTGCGGTAGTGTGTTTGTTGTATTTATATATTACTCTGCCCGGCGCAGCCTATTAGTAAGCGTCGAGGTGAAGTAAGCGCGGTCCTGCACGCGGGCGAACAGGCACGGGTCGGGAGAGGTCGTTATGCTGAGGGTGTCGCCGTCCACCAGGGGCACGTGCGTCTGGCCGTCCACCGTCAAGAAGGCCTCGTCGTCGGTGTCTATATGCAGGTCAATCTTGTTGTCGTCGGGCAGCACCAGGCTCTTGACGATGGTCAGGTAGGGTGCTATCGGCGTGACCACTATGCTCTTTAACTCAGGGTGGAGGATAGGCCCGCCCGCCGCCATCGAGTAGGCGGTCGAGCCGGTGGGTGTAGCCACTATCACGCCGTCGGCCACGTAGGTCGTGACTTTGTGCCCGTTCACACTCAATGTGCAGTTCACCACGCGGGATAGGGCGGCGCGGCTCGCCACCACGTCATTGAGGGCCAGGAACCTGCCCACCTGCTCGTTTGCCCGCCACAACTCAGCGAGCAGCATGGTGCGATGCTCTAGCCAATACTTGCCCTCTATAAAGAGGGAGAGTCGCTCCTGGGCTTGCCAGGGGTTCAACTCGGTGAGGAAGCCGACGCGCCCCAGATTGATGCCGACCAGAGGCACATGCAGGGGGCCGGCGGTGCGGGCGGCACGCAGTATGGTGCCGTCGCCACCGAACGTAAATATCAGGTCGAGGCCGTCGTCGTGGGTCCAGGGAACGCTGACGCCGGGCGCGGCGGCGTGCGATTCGACTACCTGCACACCCTTGCCGGTGAGGGACCGCGCGATCCGCTCGGCATGGGCAGTAGCCCCCTCTATGGTGTGGTTGATTATGAAGCCGACCTTCCTGACAGGCCGCTCAGTGCCCGCCTTGAGGTGTTCAGGGGGCGTGGTGGCGACAGGGCCTGCGATGAAGTCTCCCTTGTCGCCCGCCGTATCCTGTACCTTGCTCACCTTCTCTACCCTGTCTCTTACCCTACCCGCCATAAAGAACCTCTCGCTCGATGGTCTCTTGTAAGTCGAACCCTTTCTCTAGCTGTCTCTTCTCCCTCTTCTCAAGGTAGGCCAGGTACTCGACGTTGCCCGCTGGACCTGTAATCGTGGAACGTGCCAGCCCGGCCAGATGCAATCCCTCCGAGGCCCAGTATTCCGCCAGCCGTATTATAACATCGCGGTGTACCCCGGTGTCGCGCACCACCCCGCCCTTACCCACCTGCTCACGACCCGCCTCGAACTGGGGCTTAATTAAGAAGACGAAGAGGGCGTCGGGCGTGGTGAGCCGTATCGCGGCAGGCGTAATCTGTTCCAGGCCGATGTAGGAAACGTCGGCGGTCGCTAGATCAGCCAATTCGGGGAGAGAGTCGAGGTAGCGGATGTTGGTCTGCTCAAGCGACACCACGCGGGGGTCCTGCCGCAGCTTCCAGGCCAACTGGTTGGTGCCCACGTCCACAGCGTACACCCGCACCGCGCCCGTCTGCAATAGCACATCGGTGAACCCACCCGTAGAGGCCCCAATATCGAGC
>JBBSGN010000457.1:0-3518 GCA_038254085.1 Chloroflexia bacterium
GTGAGAAGTGAGAAGTGAGAAGTGAGAAGTGAGAAGTGAGAAGTGAGATAGGAGCGAGAGGTTGTTAACGGATAGCCAGGTATACATGCGGGAGTGCCCGCTCCTCTGGGAGGTGGACGTGCTGGTGATAGGGGGCGGCTCGTCAGGGGCTGCGGCTGCCATTGCCGCAGCCCGCCAGGGGGCGCAGGTGGCCCTGGTGGATCGATTGCCATACCTGGGCGGCACCGGCGCTTCGGTGCTGGATACCTTCTATGGCTTCTATTGCCCCGGCAAAGAGGAGCGCAAAGTCGTGGGCGGCATACCCGACGAGGTGGTGACCCGGCTGGAGGAGCGTAGCGCCGCGATAAAGCGGCCCAGCACCTACGGCGCGGGAACAGGCATTACTTACGACCCGGAGCTACTGAAGGTCGTATGGGAGGAGCTTGCAACCAGCTCGGGGGTGCGCGTCCTTCTACACACCTTCTTCCTCGACGCTATCGTGGTTGAAGGCACGGTGCAGGGCGCGGTCGTGGCAAACAAGGCGGGCCTCTGGCAGATCCGTGCCAGGGTGGTCGTTGACGCTTCGGGCGACGGAGATGTGGCATATCGGGCAGGCGCTCCTTTCGAGGATTGGAGGGCCGTGCCTGTACAGTCCCTCACCACCACTTTCCGCCTCGGCAATGTAGATGTTGGCCGCGCCCGCCAGGTGAGCAAGCAGCAATTATGGAGCCTCATGACGGAGGCCGCAGGGAGCGGCGCGTACCACCTGCCCAGGGTAGAGGGGAGCGTACACGTTACCCCTTATAAGGGTATCATGGCGACCAATATGGTGCGCCTGCGCGTTGACGACCCCACCGACCCCGTTCAGATCAGCGCAGCCGAGATAGAGGGACGACGCCAAGCGCTCGAATATCACCGCTTCCTGCGCGACTGCATGCCGGGCTACGAGGAGTCGGTGCTATTGAGTTTCAGCGCCAACATAGGCGTGCGCGAGAGCAGGCGTATCCGAGGCGACTACTGGCTCACGCGAGACGACGTTCTCAACGTGCGCAAGTTCGACGATGCCGTCGCCATGTGCGGTGCGCCTATCGAGGAACACCACGCCGGCTCGGATACGAGGTGGGAATACCTGCCGGAGGGCGCGGCCTACGACATCCCCTACAGGTGCCTACTGCCAAAAGGTGTGGAGGGGCTGTTGCTCGCTGGTAGATGCCTGTCGGCCAGCCACGATGCTCACGCCTCGGTGCGGAGCATGGGGCAATGCATGGCGATGGGTCAGGCCGCAGGGCTTGCCGCTGCTCAAGCCGCGTCCACAGGGAGGCCGCCACGCCAGGTTGACGTTCGCCGCTTGCAGAGCGATCTGCTGCGGCTGGGGGCGATACTGGAGGTCGAACGATGAGCCATCGAACAATGAACCACTCCTTGACTGTTGCCTTCCTGGGCGCTCGCCACCCGCACATTTTCCCGCGCCTCTCCTTGTGCCTTGAGGCTCCCGATGTGGAGGTAGTGGGAGTGTACGATAGCAATTTGCAACTCGCTACGTTTGTTGGGCAGAGATACAACGTGCGTGTAGCAGGCACTGTGGACGACCTGTTCGCAGGCGGTGAGTGCGACCTGGTGATCATCGAGGGGCACGACCCTGAGAACCCGCGCTACGTTAGCAATGCGCTGGGACGCACCCGAATGCTGCTGATCGAGAAGCCGGGAGCGCCGAACCTGGCCGAGATGGAAGCTATGGTGCAGAGCATAGAGGGGGCAGGCGTGCACGCGCAATTGGGATATATGTACAACTACTCGCCCGTTATGCGTAAGGTAGAGGATATACTCGCCAGTAACGTGCTAGGGCCGCTGACCCTGGCCCGCTTCCACGCAGGCGCGCCGGTGGGCGGGGCCGCCGAGATCTGGCAAAGCCTGCCCGAGGACATGGGGGGTGTGCTTTACACGGATGGCTGCCACATGCTGGCACTCGTGGTGCGGTTGCTGGGCACTCCGCGTTCAGTGGTAGGGCGAATACTCAAGATCTCCGATGGCCCGGAGGTAGTGGCCGATATCTACAAGGAAGATACCCTTGCGGGCCTGGGCACCGAGGCGCGGCTGAGGCTAGGCTGCCAGCTACACGAGGATGCGGGCGCGGCTATACTGGAGTACCCGGATATGCTCGCCACGTTCGATGTTACGGGCTGGGAGGCGCACAACTGGGTGGAGGCGTGGAGCATTGAGCTTTTCGGCGTGGACGGCACGCTACAAGTTTCCCTTGTGCCGCCCGGTTACAGGCTGTGGGTACGTCGCGCTCACGAGAAGTACGATAGGGGCTGGCATAGCTGGGAGGGGACCGGCGGCGGTGCCGGTCCCGGCGCATCGCTGGTAGTGGACGAAAACTACCGCAACGAGATGGCGGATCTCCTGTCGAGGCTGCGCCAGGGGATGGCGCCTGACTACCATGCGCTCCGCGAAGGGCTGGAAGTTGTACGTGTTGCCGATGCTATCTATCGAGGGTCATGGACAAGGGGACAAGGGGACGAGGGACTATAGAGAATAACGATTGATCCCTGAACCTGACTCGCAATCGAACTAGGAGTGAGTTATGAATGACGTTCTCGCCAGGTTGGGACAGCTGGGCCTGCTCCCTGTGATAAAGATTGAGCAGGAGGAGCATGCTGTGCCTCTCGGCAAGGCGCTGCTCGATGGGGGCTTGCCTTGCGCCGAGATCACGCTTCGCACGGCGGCAGGCGAAGGGGCGATCCGGCGCATCGCCGCCGAGCTTCCAGAGGTTCTGGTTGGTGCTGGCACCGTCCTGTCGGTCGAGCAGGCCCAGCGAGCCGTATCTGCTGGTGCGCGCTATGTGGTCTCCCCAGGCTTTGACCCCGAGGTCGTTGACTGGTGCTTAACGCAAGGCGTGCCGGTGATGCCGGGTGTGGCAACTCCCACCGAGATCATCATGGCGCTGAAGAAGGGGCTGCAGATACTGAAGTTCTTCCCGGCCGAGACACTGGGCGGTGTGGGTATGCTGAAGGCTCTTGCTGATCCTTTTAGCAATGTGAAGTTTGTGCCGACGGGTGGCATCAATCCCGCTAATCTGGCGGAATATCTTGGTCTGCCGAACGTGCATGCTTGCGGCGGGAGCTGGATGGTGCCGGGGAGACTGCTTATGCAGCAGTTCGGGGAAATCACGCGCCTGGTAACAGAGGCGCGATCTCTCGTGCAACAAGCCAGAGAAGGCAACACGCGATAAGTAGTTCCCTATACGCGCTACTACGGCCAGCAACAAATGGGCAACGGCGCCAGCACGACCGATCACCTGAACCGGCTCATGTACGTTGGGAAGTGTCAGAACTCAGGACACGGCCATGAATATCAGCCTGCATTTGGGCCGATTCACGATTGCGTGGCAACCTAAAAATGCCTGTTTATAGCCTTGTGTCCAGAGTTCTGACACTTCCGCACCGCCAACTCACGCAAGCAATAGCCCTTCACGTTAATAATCTTACTGGCTCGGGGTTAGCCCAAGGCGCTAACACTCTTTTCGCCTTGGTGCCATA
>JBBSGN010000458.1:0-3517 GCA_038254085.1 Chloroflexia bacterium
ACGCCTCAATAAGGAATATAAAGGAAACTGTATGAGATCTAATGTCCTCGATGCTCAGCCACAACAACTACTCAGTTGTCCAAGAAAACCTCCCTAGGTTATCGTGTCTCTCGTTGCAAAGCCTGTGGCAGGCTTTGCAACGAGAGAACCGCTACCCAGTTCAACTACCTGCAGTTTCCAACCGATATCGTGCTGCTGGTTGTCATGTGGCGCGTCCGATACAAACTCAGCCTGCGGGATCTGGCAGAGATGTTCCTGGTGCGCGGTTTTGAGTTCATCAAGGAAGATCTATGAGGTCTATGCTGTCCGAGACTGGGAAGCACGGCCCCCCGCTTCGCTCATGCCCCACTCATCACAGATCAATTACGTGTCTGGCGCCGAGGCAAAGCGGGTCGTTCGTGGTACGTCGATGAAACGTACGTGCGTGTCAGCGGCAAATGGCGCTACCTGTACCGTGCTGTAGATAGGGATGGCAACCTGGTGGACTCGATGCTCTCAAAGAGACGAGACATGGTTGCACCGAAGCGGTTCTTCAAGGGGGCCAAGGATGTGGTGGGCCATGCACCTGAGCGAGTGACTACCGACGGTCACTTAGCCCACCCACGTGCCATACACAGGATACTGGGGCGCAAAGTAGTGCACCGGACGAGCCGCCTTGCCCTCATAGAGCTTCCTTATTACCGAATGGAGCAAGACCATCGAGGCATCAAGCAGCGCTATTATTCAAGGAAGATCTATGAGGTCTAGAGGGTTTGGTAATTTTGAGTTGGCATCGCGGTTTTGCTCGGCGTTCGATGTGTAAAGTTGGGAATTAAATGGCACTGATTCTTGTGGATTATCTGTCAGTGATTTGACTGGTGTAGTACACTGCCAGCAAGCAAATCATTGGTCAGGAGAGTTCTGCTCTTCCCCAGAGATTACCACTGGCCAGTGGCCACCGTCGCCTCGTCCGTGGAGTACTTCTGAACGTGGATAACAGTGGATAACATGGGTGCTGATACTACAAGTACACCAGCGTTGCCAGCGTTGGCATCGGCACCGGCACCGGCACTGACAAACATGCCGGAACAGGAACGTAACAGGGCTTTGGCGCGCTTCCAACTCCTCCGCCCCTTCCTTGAGGATGGCGTGCCCCTCACGGCACTGTCCCGCCAGCACCAACTGCCATTGCGCACAGTGCGACGCTGGGCTACACGTTACCAGCAACTGGGACTGGTTGGCCTGGCTCGCAAGAGTCGTGCCGATCGTGGTCAGCACCGCCGTTGCGTTTCCGAGTTGGTTCGCCTCATCGAAGGATTGGCTCTCCAATCTCCACCACCCACCACCGCTTTCGTACATCGTCAGGTCTGCTCTGTCGCTACCAAGCATGAGTGGCCTGTGCCAAGGTTCTGTTGCAACAACTTGGGTAGACACCACATCTAGTGCTTGCCTTTGAAGCAAGCGCCATAGATATAGTAGTAAAAGGTATTCCAATGCGATTGTTGCAACAGAACCACAACTCCACTACAAAACCGTGGCAAGATAAGGATCGTATAGGAATAGGATAAGGGGATGATTGAGAACCGAAGCAATTGGGCTGGCAATTACACCTACCGTGCCGCCAGATTGCACTATCCCGAAACGATCCAGCAAGTCCAACAGTTAGTAGGCCGCGGTAGTAAGCTAAAGGTGTTCGGCTCACGCCATTCATTTAATCACATCGCGGACTCGCCTGGCGATCTGATCTCACTAGAGCGTTTGGAACGCGTACTGGTATTCGACCGTGAGCGCCACACCGTGACGGTCGATGCCGGTGTTAGATATGGGCAGATCTGCCAGCAGCTCTATCAAGAGGGCTATGCGCTGCACAACCTGGCCTCTTTACCCCATATTTCTGTCGCGGGCGCCTGTGCGACGGCGACGCACGGCTCGGGCGACCGCAATGGTAACTTGGCCACAGCCGTGACGGCAATGGAACTTGTCACAACCGACGGCTCTGTAGTTATGCTATCCCGCAACCAACACGGCGAGCAATTTCCAGGGGCGGTCGTCGGGCTGGGAGGACTCGGCGTAGTCACCAAGCTTACCCTCGATATTGTTCCGGCGTTTGACATGCGGCAGGACGTGTACGAGAACCTGCCCCTACGGCAACTGGAAGAACACTTCGATGACATGGTATCCAGCGCCGATAGTGTCAGTCTACTGACAGACTGGCAAAACGAGCGGGTGAACTACGTCTGGTTAAAGCGCCATGTCGTGGACCACACGGCATTTCAGTTGGAACCCGAATTATTCGGGGCAACGCCAGCGCCAACCCATCGGCACCCTATCCCGGGCCTCTCAGCAGAAGCGTGCACTGAGCAGATGGGCATTGTGGGTCCCTGGTATGAACGCTTGCCGCACTTCCGAATGGATTTCATGCCAAGCAGTGGTGACGAGTTGCAAACCGAATACCTGGTGCCCCGCCAGCACGCCCTCGCGGCCTTCCGCGCGGTTCATAGCATACGGGACCACCTATCGCCGTTGCTGCAGATTTCCGAGGTACGCACCATCGCGGCGGACGATCTCTGGATGAGCCCGTGTTACCAGCAGGCCTGTGTCGCAATCCACTTTACGTGGAAGAAGAACTGGGAAGGGGTCAGGCAGTTGCTCCCACTGATCGAAGAACAACTCGCCCCGCTCGATGCCCGCCCGCATTGGGGAAAGCTCTTTACAATGCCTGCGGCGCGAGTGCAATCACTCTTCCCGAAGCTGCCGGACTTTCAACGACTGCTGCGTTCCTATGATCCGCAGGGCAAGTTCCGCAATGAGTTCCTCGACACGTATATCTTTGGGGAGCACTGATCGCATTGATAACACCGAGCCCGTCCGATCCGACCAGAGTCGGCATCGACGGACGGTTCGAAGGAGTATGATGCGAGGGAAGTGTCAGAACTGACACTGCGATTCGTTCCATCGAAACCGATGGCTAATAACCATCGGAGGATGATGGGCTAGTGAGGGAAGTATGTAGCAACCCAATCTAGACAACTGAATGTTCGACGTGGGGTGTGGAGTGTGGAGTGTGGAGTGTGGAGTGTGGAGTGTGGAGTAATCTGATCCCCCACCGTTGAGGTGAACAACGAAATGCCCATCCCCCACGGTAGCGACTGGTCCTCAATCCGTGAAGCGGGGGTGATAGCGAAGATACTCCTAGCCTCAATGGGGTATCTCGCCTGGCGGGTGGCATATGGGTAGCCTGGCTCAGATGAGCACCGTCCATCGAGAGGTGAGCGGTCGAACGTATGATATATCTGTCGTAACTGACAACAAGCTAAAGAGGCTGATAGGCTTGGTCCAAAAGGACAAGGCTAGGGGCTGACGATATGCCAGTCGTTCAGCATTCACTCTCTCTAAACCCGGCAGACAGTACGACCCTAAGTGCCACGTAAAACGAACATTCGGAACGAAGTAACCACCCCTCACTCTCGTCCTACTGTAGAAACGAGCAGGTGCCAACCGCATGTGGGGGATAAGAGGGATTGCCTGAGAAGCAAAT
>JBBSGN010000459.1:0-3501 GCA_038254085.1 Chloroflexia bacterium
AAATGAAGGGCGGCAACTTCTTTGATGAAGCTAAGGAGCAATCAATAGTTAAGTCTGTTATTGTCTCCAAATACTTCTGGGCATGGGCTAAGGTTATCATGCCCTCAGCCAGACGGAGTGGTAACAAGATTGCTTATATTGACCTGTTTGCAGGGCCTGGCCGTTATAACGACGGCACGAAGTCTACCCCTTTATTGATCCTGGAGAAAGCCATAGAAGACTCAAACATGCGTCAAATGTTGGTCACGATCTTCAATGACGCCGATAGTGATAACTCTAAATCATTGGAGAGAGCTATTCATGACCTAAGAGGTATAGACACGCTAAAATATCAGCCTCAGATCACGACGAAAGAGGTTGGTGACGAAATGATTGGGATATTTGAGCAGACGCGCCTAATACCTACGTTCTTCTTTGTGGATCCCTGGGGTTATAAAGGCTTGTCCCTGCGGTTAGTGAATTCTGTGCTAAAAAATTGGGGTTGCGATTGCATCTTTTTCTTCAACTACAATCGGATAAACATGGGCTTGCCTAACGAAGCAGTCGATCTACATCTTAACGCTTTGTTTGGCAACCAACGAGCTGAACGCCTGCGCCGAAAACTCAACGACTTGGATCAGCAAGAGCGTGAACTTGCTATTGTAGAGGAGATTGCTCAAGCGCTTAAAGAAATGGGTGGTGCTTACGTCCTTCCTTTCCGCTTCAGGAATGACAAAGGTAATCGCACGAGCCACCATCTAATTTTTGTCACCAAGAACTTCAGGGGTTATGAAATCATGAAGGAAATTATGGCTCGTGAGAGTTCCACAACCGTACAAGGGGTATCGTCTTTTGAGTATAGCCCAGCTACTGTTCGGCAACCTCTGCTTTTCGAATTGTCGCAACCACTTGATGCCTTGACCGAAATGCTATTAGATGAATTTGCAGGTCAGCAACTGAGTATGCAGCAGATATATGAAAAACATAATGTTGGTAGACCGTATCTTGAGAGTAACTATAAAGCTGCCCTCCGAAAACTAGAAGCAGAAGGTAAGATCGCTACTAATCCTCCGGCCAACATGCGTCGGCCATACCAAGGCGAAGCTTCGTTTGGCTCAAAGGTGATTGTGACATTCCCCAAGAAAGCGAGATAGAAATGGGTGCTAATTCTTCAATTGAGTGGACAGAAGCGACTTGGAATCCTCTAACTGGGTGCAACAAAATCAGCCCCGGTTGTAAACATTGCTATGCTGAACGTCTTGCTGTGCGTTTGCAAGCCATGAGACAGCCAAATTATGTTAATGGCTTCAAACTCACCTTACACGAGCACGCTCTGGAATTGCCATTGCTCTGGAAAAGGCCTCAAACCATTTTTGTAAATTCAATGAGCGATTTGTTTCACAAGAATGTTCCCATAGAGTTTGTACAGCGTGTCTTTGATGTTATGCGCCGCGCCAATTGGCATCAGTTTCAAGTCCTAACTAAACGCTCTGAGCATTTGCTTGAGTTGGATCCTCTATTGACATGGGCACCCCATATTTGGATGGGGGTGAGTGTAGAGAGCCAAAAGTATGCATTTCGCATTGATGATCTACGACGAACAAGAGCACACGTCAAGTTTCTTTCGCTTGAACCGCTCCTCGGCCCATTGCCTAATTTGAATCTTAGAGGAATTAACTGGGTAATTGTTGGTGGGGAATCTGGGCCGGGCGCTAGGCCATTAGACTCAGCTTGGGTCATTGACATTCGCAATCAATGTCAGAAAGCACAGGTGCCGTTCTTTTTTAAGCAATGGGGAGGCATAAACAAGAAGAAGACAGGAAGACAACTTGAAGGTCGAACGTGGGATGAAGTGCCTTTGCACACAAACCCGGTGGTGATTGCACGTTGACGCGGCAAGGGCTTGACGATGAGGAGAAACCAGGCTACAAAAGACAAAACATCGCCAGCGACTCTTTGTGCTTAATTACCTTCTCTTACGGCCGTACTACAGACAGCGCCGCAGGCTCCCCTTGCCAGCCGGTGAGGCGGTTCTCCTTGCGGTTGAACAGGTAGAGGGGCATGTTAGCGACCAGGCCACCCGCCCCGTTTCTTATGCTTACCGACGTTTTGAAGTCACCCTGGGTGGGGTGGCCGGTCCAGCCGAAGGTCTGTGTGGGTTGGCCGTCTCGCGTGGTGTTGAATGCTTTGGTTATGGGGTCGAGGTGGAAGGTGTATTCGTGGGCCGCGCCGTCGGCGGGCAGCACCACCGACCACGAGCCGAAGTGCCCCTGCGGGTGCGTGCCCCACGGCTCCACATACGTATCCACCGTAATAGTAAAATCTTTCCCTCCACGAGGGGCCACCACCAGCAGGCGGCTGTCAAGCGTGCCGTTCCCCTTCGCGGAGCTAGTTTCCAGGGGCATCAGGTCGGGGCTAGCCACCAATCCTTTGTCAGTCTCGCCCGTCTTCAGGTCCACCCGCAACAGCTTTGCGTCCCCGCTACGCCTGGCAAACGATATTTTCGCGGGCACCGGGAAGGGGAGCGTTATGTAGTGAGACACCCCAGCGGGTACGCTCAATCGCTCGAGCTGCCCGTCCCCTACCTGTATATCCGCCTCGGATGGGGCGAAGGCCACCAGGCTGAGGTCGAGCGCCCTTGTGCCGGCCCCGCCTCCCTCCCCGCCCGCAGTCTCGCCCCCGAAAGCCACGCTCGATGCGCCCGCCGCCATCTGTACATTGCCCATGTTTAGTTTGGGCGCGCCGGGCGCGGTCAGGTCGTAGCTTTTCACAAGCGTCTGGTCCCTCTTGAGGAGGCGTACCGCCGGGTTGCTCTCGGCCGGCTGCATATCTTCGTAACCGAAGGGCACATCGCGGGCATCGGGCGCGTTGGGTATGAGCGCATAGTCGGCGGGCCGCCCGAACGGGAGCGAGCCTATAGGTCTGTACCCTATGTCTATGTTCCCCGCGATCTGCTCAGGCTTCAACCCCCAACGCCGCAAAGCATAGGCAAGCACTTCAAGAGAGGGCATGGCCTCGTGGCGGGACTCTCCCACCCAGAGCGTGCCACTACCCACCGTTGTGCCGATCCGCCGCAGCCAGGGATTGCGGGCAAGCTCGTAGACGTAATTCTCGCCCGAATGGTACACCGGCTCTAGCTGAGGTGTGGAGTCGAGGCGGCGCTTCAGGCCCGCCTGCTCGTTTGGGGGGAACTGCCACAGATGGACCACCACATGGCGCACCTCAAGCCCTTGAAGGAGCGCGACGGTCGTGGGGTCGGGGAAGGCGTCGAGCGCCCGCTTGAGCTGCACCGTGCCGGGCGGCACGAAGCCGCTCCACCCGTCCACCAGGGGTTGCCAATCGCGCGTGCCGAAGAGCATGTACTGCACGTCGGGCTGGTCGGCGGTCATCGGCAATTCCACGAGCGGGCCGCTGTTTTGGGGCTGCGCCAGCCACCCATACGGCTCTATACTCGTCAATTGCACCATTACATCGCGCCGGTCGGACGCATCGAGCGGGTTAGCGAACTCGGCCAGCACCAGC
>JBBSGN010000460.1:0-3497 GCA_038254085.1 Chloroflexia bacterium
ATCCGATCACCCGTATAGTTGGCAGCCTGGGTATCTATACCAAGATAGACTTCGCCAACCGGCAGGTGGCCGAGTGCTACAGCACATCGTCCATCTTCCGAGGCTACAGCATCTTCATGAAGGGGAAGGACCCACGCGACGCCCATTTCATCACCAGCCGCATCTGCGGTATCTGTGGCGACAACCATGCCACCTGCGCCTGCTACGCCCAAAACATGGCCTTCGGCGTGCGGCCACCCGCCCTGGCCGAGTGGATTATCAACCTCGGCGAAGCGGCAGAGTATATGTTCGACCACAACATTTTTCAGGATAACCTGGTCGGCGTTGACTTCTGCGAGCAAATGGTAAGGGAGACCAACCCCAGCGTTTGGGAGAAAGCGACCAAGACCCCAGCTCCGCACGTAGGCGACCATGGCTACAAGACGATCTCCGACATCATGACCGCGCTCAACCCTTTCACGGGTGAGTTTTACCGCGAGACGCTTCAGGTGAGCCGTTACACCCGAGAGATGTTTTGCCTGATGGAAGGGCGCCACGTCCACCCCTCGACCCTCTACCCAGGCGGCGTAGGCACGGTCCCCACCGTCCAGCTCTTCACGGACTATATCGTGAGGCTGATGCGGTACGTGGAGTTTATGAAGAAAGTCGTTCCTCTGCATGACGACCTGTTCGATTTCTTCTACGAGGCGTTGCCGGGCTATGAAGCGGTCGGTCAGAGGCGTATCCTCCTCGGCTGCTGGGGTTCGTTCAACGACCCTGCCGTGTGCGACTACAAGTACGAGAACATGGCTAAGTGGGGCCGCGCTATGTACGTCACGCCTAGTGTTATCGTGGATGGCGAGGTTGTGACGAACAGTCTGGTAGACATCAACCTGGGTATTCGCATCCTCCTGGGCAGTTCTTACTATGAGGAATGGGAGAAGGAAGAGACGTTTGTCAAGAATGATCCGCTTGGCAACCCGGTAGACAAGCGTCATCCCTGGAACCAGACCACGATACCCAAGCCGCAGAAGCGCGACTTCAAGAACAACTACACCTGGGTAATGTCGCCCCGGTGGTATGACAAGCGAACCGGCGACTACCTTGCCCTCGACACGGGTGGCGGACCTCTCGCCCGCCTGTGGGCAACAGCTCTGAACAACATCGTGGATATAGGCTACATCAAAGCAACAGGTAGCAGCGTCAAGATCTATCTCCCCAAGACGGCGCTCAAGCCGGAGGTCGAGTTCGAGTGGAAGATCCCCCAGTGGAGCAATACTATCGAGCGCGACCGCGCCCGCACCTACTTCCAGGCTTACGCTGCCGCTGCTGCCCTTCACTTCGCCGAGCAAGCCCTGGCCGAGCTACACGCGGGCAGGACTAAGGTCCACTCCGAGTTCAAGGTCCCTGAAGAGGCGATAGGCTGCGGCTTCCACGAGGCGGTGCGCGGTGTACTCTCCCATCATGTCGTGATCCGAGACGGCAAGATAGCCAACTATCACCCCTACCCACCCACGCCCTGGAACGCCAACCCACGCGACAGCTACGGCACCCCTGGGCCTTACGAGGACGCTGTGCAGAACACGCCGCTCTTTGAGGAGAACGGGCCGGAGAACTTCAAGGGGATAGACATCATGCGTACTGTACGCAGCTTCGACCCGTGCTTGCCCTGCGGCGTACATATGTATGTAGGCGACGGCAAGACCATCGAGGTAAAGCATTCGCCCATGTTCGGCGCTCATCCGCAACCTTGATTCAATTACGAATTACGAATTACGTGGGGAAGAACAACTCGTAATTCGTAATTCGTAATTCCCCGAAGGGGGAACGATGGCAACCCTCGAAGAAAAAGCAATGCAGGAACGGGTCGGGCGCATCGAGATGCTGATCGGGCAGATCGAAGGGTCGCCCGATTCGGTCGTGCGTAACTGCGCGGTGGAGTTGATCGGGACCATTATGGAGCTTCACGGCCTCGGTATTGAGCGCATGCTCGAAACCACCTGGGAAAAGGGCGCGGTAGGCCAGGAGCTTATAGACGACTTCGCCCAGGATGATATGCTGCATAGTTTGCTCCTACTGCATGGCCTCCACCCCCTCGACCTCGAAACCAGGGTAACTCAGGCGCTGGACAAGGTCCGCCCCTATCTCGGCTCGCATGGGGGAAACGTCGAATTACTTGGAATCAACGACGGCGTGGTCCACCTGGGGCTACAGGGTAGCTGCAACGGCTGCGCTTCCTCGGCCATGACCCTCAAGCTGGCTATCGAAGAAGCGATGCAGGAGTTCGCCCCGGACATCGAGCGCATGGAGGTCGAGGGAGTAGTCGAGCAGCCCGCGCCCAAAGGCATACCGGCTGGCAGCTTTATCCCACTCACAGCGGTGGGAGGCGCGAGTCGCCAGCCTGCCAATATAGGACGTTGGGAGAGCCTCGGTGATATGTCATCACTGGTGGTCGATTCGTTCCAGCTTGTAGAAGTAATGGGGCAAGATGTGCTCCTATGCAAGCTCAACGGCACGTTCTACGCCTACGGCGGAGAGTGTCCCGGCTGTGGCAACTCACTGAAGTCCGCCGCCCTCAAAGGTAATACGCTATCGTGTCGCAAGTGCGGCAACAGTTACGACGTGATGCGGGCGGGGCGTTGCCTTGACCAACCAAGCCTCCACATGGAACCCTTCCCGTTGCTGGAGCAAGAAGGCAAGGTGAAGATCGCTCTACCTTCGCCTGTAATGAGATAACTCTCTCGTAAGTGGCAGTCAGGTTTCGCTCAAGGGTGCATCTATACAAGGAGATATGAATGGTTAAAGTAGCATTGTTCGTCAAGTTAGAGGCCAAGCCCGGAAGGGAAGCGGAGGTCGAGAGCTTCCTCAAGAGTGGCCTCGCAATCGTCCAGGGGGAACCGGCAACGACCGCATGGTTTGCCCTCAAGTTTGGAGCCAGCACGTTCGGCATCTTCGACGCCTTCCCTGACGAAGCAGGCAGGGATGCCCACCTTTCAGGCCAGGTCGCCGCAGCCCTAATGGAGAAAGCTCCTGACCTCCTGGCGCAGCCACCCTCAATTGAGAAGGTAGACGTTCTCGCGGCCAAGCTGCCTGAATAATGGAGAGCCGCAAATCTATGTGGGTATGGCACGCCAGGCCCATGCTACTGTTAGTTAGGAGCGAGGCAAACACCCGCTCATCAAGGAGGGAAAAGCAATGGATGATGTAAACCAGGAAGGCACAGGCCCAGCCCACCAACCGGGCGCAAGAAAAGGCGAAGAGATGGCTTCAGAAGGGGAACCCGGACGTGTGGACACTGGTAATTCACACGCTGACCGACCATCAGGCACGTCAACCGCCAGAATATCTACAAGCATCAACCCAGACACCGAAAATCCCATTGACCCAGCCAGCCCGAACATGCCCCCCGCTTGATGCGGGGTTCAAAGTCCAATGTCCAAAGTCACGTTGAACTCTGAACCTTGAACCTAACACAAGGAGACGCGATGAACCCGGACCCAGGCAGCGGCAGCCAGAGC
>JBBSGN010000461.1:0-3493 GCA_038254085.1 Chloroflexia bacterium
AAGTGGCTCACTCGGTACTCGGTACTAACTACCGATCAACGGAGGAATCTAACCATTCATGGATCAACAGAAGCAGAAGGTTCTAGTCACTGGCGGGGCCGGGTTCCTGGGCATAAACTTAATCCGCTACTTATACGAGCGGGGGTTCGACCTTGTGTCGTTGGACATGGCTGACTTCGACTATCCCGATATGAAGGACAAGATCGCCACTGTGAAAGGCGACATCAGGAACGAGAGGGACGTTGAGAGCGCCATGCAGGGGGTTGACATGGTGGTGCATACCGCCGCCGCCCTCCCCCTATACTCGCCCAAAGACATCTATACCACCGACGTTGAGGGCACGCGGATGCTGCTGGAGGTGGCCTATCGGCACAAAGTAGACCGCTTCGTGATGATTTCCTCTACGGCGGTGTATGGCATCCCCGACCACCACCCCCTGTACGAGAACGACCGCTTGCAAGGGGTTGGCCCTTACGGAGAGGCCAAGATTCAGGCCGAGATGGTCTGTCTCGAATACCGAGGCAAGGGCATGATAGTGCCCATTATTCGCCCCAAGTCCTTTATTGGCCCTGAGCGGCTGGGCGTGTTCGCCCTCCTGTACGACTGGGCGCTGACCGGGCACAACTTCCCCATGATCGGCAGCGGGCGCAACCGCTACCAACTGCTCGACGTGGAAGACCTCTGCCAGGCGATCTATCTCTGCCTGACGTTGCCCACTGACGTGGTGAATGACACCTTTAATGTGGGGGCCAAGCAGTTCAGCACCATGAAGAAAGACTACCAGGCCGTGCTGGACTACGCGGGCAAAGGGAAGAAGATCGTGCCCTTCCCGGCCACCCCCGCCATCTGGGGCCTGCGCTTCCTTGAGATGCTGCACCTCTCACCCCTCTACAAATGGGTGTACGAAACCGCCTCCAAAGACTCCTTTGTGTCAATAGAGAAGGCCGAAAAGCAGCTAGGCTGGGAGCCTAAATATTCCAACAAAGACGCCCTGATACGCAACTTCAAGTGGTACATCGCCAACCGCGACCAATTCGAGAACCAATCGGGCGTGTCCCACCGCGTTCCCTGGAAGCAAGGGGCAATCGGTTTACTGAAGAAGGTCTTTTAGCAGATAGATAACAACATAAAAACCCGCAATCGGCGGGTTTTTATGTTGTTATCTATCTGACACCACCCCAGGGCGGGTTCTTGGCGCTCAAGTCAGGCCCCTCGGTATCCGAGACGGAACCTCCCAATTTCACTACAGCGCTTCTCAACGCCGCTTGCTGGGCCTTTAGCTGCTCGCGCATGTTGTAGTTCTCGGTCTTGCCTATCTCCTCGCGCAGTTGCGGTATGTAGTAGTCCAGCGCCTGAAGCACCGCACCTACCTCGTCATCTTGCAGATTTACTTGCATTTTCGTATTACTCCTTTGGTTTATTGCCCCTCATATCCTCTGCTGTGTAGCATAAAACGCGCCCCTAAATAATCCCCAACTCCCTCCCCACCTTCTCGAAGGCCACCAGCGCAGCATCGAGGTTCTCGCGAGTGTGGGCGGCGGTGACTATCGTGCGAACGCGGCTCTTGGCTTCGGGCACAGTCGGATAGCCTATGCCCTGGGCGAACACGCCTTCTTCAAAGAGGCGGTCACTCAACTTCATGGCACGCTCGCCGCTGCCCGCGATTACAGGGGTGATTGGCGTTTCGCTCTGGCCGATGTCGAAGCCGAGCTTCGCCAGCCCGCCCTTGAAATAGCGGGCATTCTCCCACAGCTTGTCTATCAGATGTGGCTCTGTCTCCAGCACGTGTATGGCCGCGATGCAGGTGGCCGCCACGCTGGGCGGGAGGGCGTTAGAGAAGAGGAACGGCCGCGCCCGGTGTATCAAGAAGTCGCGCAACGGCTGTATGCCCGCCACGTAGCCGCCCTGCGAGCCGATAGCCTTAGAAAAAGTGCCTATCTGGATATCCACCCGACCGTTCAAGCCCCAATGGTCCACGCTGCCCCTACCGTTGCTGCCCAGCACGCCCGAAGCGTGCGCGTCGTCCACGTAGGAGGCCGCGCCGTACCGCTCGGCAAGCTCCACGATGTCCTTTAGCGGGGCGATGTCACCGTCCATGCTGAACACGCCGTCGGTGATGATGATCTTGGTGCGCGCTCTCTGCGCCTCTTTCAGCTTGGACTCAAGGTCGTTCATGTCCATGTGCTTGTAGATATAGCGGGCGGCCTTCGACAGCCGGATGCCGTCTATGATGGAGGCGTGGTTTAGCTCGTCCGAGATAATCGCGTCGCCCTCCTCCATCAGCGCCTGGATGATGCCCTGGTTGGACATGAACCCCGACTGGAAGGTGAGGGTGGCCTCGGTGTGCTTGAACTTCGCCAGCCTCTCTTCAAGCTCCTGGTGCAGGTCCATCGTGCCTATGATAGAGCGGACGGCGGCCGTGCCCACGCCATGCGTCTCGATGGCTTTGAGGGCGGCTTCCCGCAGTTTGGGGTGGGTGGTCAGCCCCAGGTAGTTGTTGGACGATAGGTTGATAACTTCTTTGCCGTCAATGTTGCACACCGCCTTCTCTTCGCCGTATACCACGCGAAGCTGGCGGAACATGTGCTTCTCCTTGAGCGCGTCTAGCTCGCCATCGAGCCGTGTGCGTAGGGCTTGTTGCATCTCTATCTCTATGCCTCCTGTAAACGTAATTCAGGGCTGCCTGTGCAGAAGGCGTGCCACCCAGTCGTCGTATATCCTCTGCATCTGGCTCACATGCTCCGGGATGTGCCTCTCGTATACGTCCAGCCAGTCGTCCATTGTCATAGCGCCGTTTTCGGAGTGGTCAACTGTGTTGGACCAAACGCTTTCGGGCAAGGTCTTAATGAGCTTGTAGCTTGCCAGGCGAAGCCACTTAAAAAGCTCCAGAGCATCTTCGGCGCTTTGGTCCGCGTAATTGAGGGCCTTTGCCCAGCCGTTCTCGTCATAGGCCATAACACCCTTGCCCGGCTCGGCTATGAAGCGCCTGCACCTGACGAAGCTGTGAGCCTCGCTGTCGGTAATGTGGACCACGATCTCGTGGATGGTCCAGGGGTCAACTTCGTATTTGTCGCGCCACATCTCCCGTGGAAAGCGACTGAGCGCCACCGCCAACGTGGCGGAGGCGCTGCCGTATGACTCTAACTTCTGTGCGCGGTCTGGATCACTCACGAGATCGGATCCTTCTGACGGTCGTGCGCGGATTTTTGCCCACAGGCCATCAAAAGTATGAAGAGGGCATACTTATCCCGAGAAGATTCAAACTCGATGTGCGCTCTATGCATGGTTTCCACGTCCTCTTCGGTTACGGCCCCACTCTTAAGAAGCAGCTCGAAAGCGGCGGCCCCAAGCAGCCTCCACAGCCGCCGACCAACGTGGCGGTTGCCTCCCACTCCCAATATGAACCCTGTGACCTCCAACTTACGCTTTACTTCACGATAAGTTAGAGGCTTAGGCGGCACCTATCTCCACCTCTACTGGTTGCGCCTTCTGA
>JBBSGN010000462.1:0-3488 GCA_038254085.1 Chloroflexia bacterium
ACTGGCCGAGCAGACACACGAGGCCATCGGTGCGCTTGGCAAGCAAACGGGACTGCGCAGCATCACCATCTACGGTGGAGTGGGCACTCACCCGCAGGTCGTACAACTTCGCAGGGGCGTCGAGGTCGTTGTCGCCTGTCCTGGCCGCTTACTCGACCATATTGCCCAGCGCACTATCACACTATCCGAAGTGGAAGTGCTTGTGCTGGACGAAGCCGACCGCATGTTCGACATGGGCTTCTTGCCTGACATTCGCAGAATCCTGCGCCACCTTCCATCTGAGCGGCAAACGCTGCTGTTCTCGGCGACCATGCCCCCGGATATCCGCCGCTTGGCGCACGACATTCTGCGCAACCCGGTGACGGTGCAGATTGGGCATTCCGAGCCGGTCGGCACGGTCTCGCACGCGCTTTATCCTGTGGCGTCTCACCTCAAGACCGCGCTGCTGATGCAACTGCTGGAGCATACCGATACAGAGTCGGTGCTGGTGTTTGCTCGCACCAAGCACCGCGCCAAGCGCCTGGGCGAGCAGTTGTATAAAGAGGGCTACAGTGTCGCCTCGCTGCAAGGCAATTTGTCGCAGAACCGGCGGCAGGCCGCCCTCGACGGCTTCCGCGACGGTACGTACCAGATACTGGTGGCGACCGATATTGCTGCGCGCGGCATTGACGTGTCGCGGATCTCGCACGTTATCAACTACGACATGCCCGATACGGTGGACGCCTATACGCATCGCATCGGTCGGACGGGCCGCGCCGCTAAAGTAGGCGACGCCTTCACGCTAATCACGAACGAGGACACCGATATGGTGCGGACTATAGAGCGCGTGCTGGGTACGAAGGTAGAGCGCCGCACTCTGCAAGATTTCGACTACACCAAAGCCAGCCCGGCTCGTAATACCGAGTTTGCCCGCCCACCCCACGAGCCGCAGCGCCGCCGCCCGCGGCCTACCCCAGAGGCGGCTAAGGCGCAACCCATTCAGGCAGACCGTCGTACGTTGGCTCGACCGTCGCCGGATACACAGGCGTGGACACACAGTTCGGGCCAAGCTGCTTACGCCCCTGCCTCCGCGTCGCTCTTGCCCGCCCGCAGGCATGGCCGCTCTCGTGACAATAGGCGTAATGTGGCCTCGAAAGTAACCTTCTAACGCACCGGGCAGATAAAAAATAAACACCTGAAATCGGAGGCGGTTTCAGGTGTTTATTTTTATAAGCAAGGCCCCCCTTCATCGGAAGGGATGTGCCCCCGCCATCAGCACCGACGCCTCGAAGGTTAGCAGCGCGTCTTTGCGGGGCAGGCCGCCTCCGTAGCCGGTCAGCTTGCCGTTCGACCCGATGACCCGGTGGCACGGCACGATAATCGAGATGGGATTGTGTCCGTTGGCGAGGCCCACCGCTCGTGAGGCGTTTGGATTGCCGATGCGCCGCGCAAGTTCTCCATACGAGGTCGTGGTCCCATACGGGACCTTCACCAGTTCTTCCCATACACGCTTCTGGAACTCCGTGCCGCGCATCGCCAACGGCAGGTTGAACTCGGTAAGCGCGCCGTCGAAATAGGCGGCAAGTTGCGCCTTCGCCTCGGTGAAAGGCTCTGCGTCGTCCCTGTATACCCACCCCGCAGGGTAGACAATGTTCTCGCCGTTCTCGGAAACGTCCGGCCCATGCTTGTACTCGGCCATGTACAGGCCGGTAAGGGACGACCCGTCCGATGTGAGCAAAAGCGGCTGGATGGGACTGTCGAAATAGGTATAGTAGGTAGGGTCGTTCTTTTCGGTGGACATGGTGTGGCCTCCGTAGTCTCAGTTGTTTCTATAAACAATAGAGCATCTGAAAACTACCAGGTATTTATACACCTAGAGCGGGCTTGGGGCAACCGCGTTGAGGTAGTAGCGGTTAAAAGAAACGAGGCCTCGAAAGAGGCCTCTAAACCAGGAGGAGCATGACAGCGATTTCTTACACTTGTTTCACTGCCCTAATCTTACCCTACCGTCGCCTCGCTGCAAATAGCCCATAACTCCTATAGAGGTACTATACGCTGGTACTAGGACATCTATGGACGACGGGCCCAGTAGTCGGTCGTCAGTCCCTTCGTCACTCCCCTTTAGCAATCAATGCACGGCTCTATTCGTCGGTAAAAACCCTCTTGCTATAGAGGGTAGGGATGTTATCTTAATACGGCACGTTCGATATTTATCTCAGGAGATGGGTATGTCAGAGCAAGGTGTAGCCAAGTCTGATTCGGGGCGGAAGTTGAGCGCCGACTTCTGGAAGTTCTGGACGGGGCAGGCCATATCGTCGTTGGGCAGCTCGTTCACGGGGTTCGCGCTGCCGTTGCTGGTCTACCACCTGACCAACTCTGCGGTCAATCTGGCCCTCTCTACGGCGGCGTTCTTTCTGCCCTACCTTTTGTTCGGACTGGTCATCGGCGCGTGGATTGACCGCGTGGACCGCAAGCGCACGATGGTCCTGACCGATATCGGGCGGGCGCTGATTATCGCTTCGATACCATTGCTGGCTAGCGTGAACGCGCTGTCGGTCTGGTGGATTTACGTGGTCATATTCATCAGTTCGACCCTCTCTATCTGCTTCGACACCGCCGAGTTCGCGGCCATACCCAGCCTGGTTGACCAGGACGACCTCGTGACGGCCAACGGGCGCATCCAGGCGAGCTACTCGGCGGCGCGGGTGGCCGGCCCTCTGCTGGCCGGTGTGCTGGTGAGCGTGATGCCGATCTACGACATCATATTCTTCGACGCCCTGTCGTTCATAGCGTCGGCTGTGTCGGTGGCCCTCATAGCCAGGAGCTTCAACACCAGCAAGGAGGCCCGGAGTACCAATCTGCGACAAGACATTGTGGAGGGGCTGCGCTACGTGCTGGGTCACCCGGTGCTGCGTAACATCTCGGCAATGATGGCGCTGGTCAACTTCGTGAGCAGCACCACAGGCTCTCAACTGGTGCTGTTCGCCAAGGACCGCTTCTCGGCGACCGATACGCAAGTGAGCCTTCTGTTTTCGGCGGGAAGCGTTGGCGTGATCGTACTATCGCTGGCGGCGGGGCCGCTACGCAAGCGATACACGTTCAGCAAGGTGGCCCTCACTGCGCTGGCGACAGAGGGGCTGCTGACAGTAGTTATGGCGTGGACGCCCTGGTTCTGGCTCGCCCTGCCGATATGGGCGGTGAGCAGCGGGTTGGGTATCCTGTTCAATATCAACACGGGCAGCCTGCGCCAGGCGATAGTGCCCAACCACATGCTTGGGCGGGTGATGAGTATTGCGGGCGTGCTGGCGTGGTCGGCTATCCCTGTAGGCACGTTCCTGGGCGGTGTGGCAATCGAGCAGACGAAGAATGTGTCGCTGGTGTACGCGGTTATCGGTGTGCTGGTATTCTTGATCCCCGTTGGTTTCGCTTTCACCCCGCTGGGCCACGCCGAGCGCTATCTACCCAAGAAAGAACAGAGTGCCGAAGCCGAGCAACTCTCCCCGCAGGCC
>JBBSGN010000463.1:0-3485 GCA_038254085.1 Chloroflexia bacterium
CCCACCGCGTTGAGGTTCTCCTGCGGCTGGAAGGCGTCAGCGACCCGCAACTTGCGCCCCTGGATACAATAAAGACCATCAGCCGGGTGCTGTTCGAGGAAGAAGGCTTTGCAGGCAACTGCGAGGACTACTATGACCCCGAAAACTCCCATCTCAACAGCGTGCTGGCCCGGCGCACAGGCATACCCATAACGCTCTCCATCCTTTACATGGAGGTGGCAAGGCGGGTGGGGTTGCCTATGCAGGGCATAGGGCTGCCAGGCCATTTCGTAACGGGCTACTGGTCTCCCTCCGGCGGCAGGATGCCTCTGTTGATTGTAGACCCATTTAACGCAGGGCAGTTGCTGTCGCCCGACGATTGCGCGGCTCGCATTCATGCCGCTTATGATGATGAGGTGCGCTTCACCCCAGAATGGCTCCAGCCGATGTCGCGCAGACAAATACTGGCCCGCGTGTTGAACAACCTGAAGCAGATTTACCTTTCATTAGATGAGCGCAAAAAGGCGCTACACACAATTGATATGCTGCTGCTTGTCCAGCCGGACGCCATCTGGGAGTATAAGGAGCGCGGCCTCCTATACTATCGCATGGGCGTGTTCGTGCCGGCCCTCGCCGATCTGCGCCGCTATCTGAAGGCGACCCCCGATGGCGATGATGCTAACTTGTTGAAGTATTACGTGCATCTGCTCAGGCGCCTTGTCTCATCGAGCAACTAGAGAGTTTGATAATCACACAGAGGACGAAGGACAACCGCAGTAGTCGGTAGTCGGTAGTCTTTCGTCCACAAAGAATGGAGACATGATTGAAGCTAGGCGCGCACATGTCGGTTGCCGGAGGCTACAACAAGGCGTTGGAGCGCGGCAACGAGGTCGGTTGCACTGCCGTGCAGTTATTCACCAAGAACGCCAACCAATGGGCGGCCAAACCGATCAGCCCCGAAGAAGCCCGCCTGTTCAAGTCCACCCGTGAGCAGGCGGGCTATCAACCGTCGGACCTTATGGCCCACGACTCGTACCTCATCAACCTCGCCACACCCGACGATGTTCTTTGGGAGAAATCGCTTGCCGCCTTCGGGCATGAACTGGACCGTTGCGCCGCGCTCGGCATCCCGGCGTTGGTGACGCACGCGGGGGCACACATGGGATCGGGCGAAGAGGCAGGGCTGGCCCGTATCGCCGCCGGGCTAGACCGGGTGCTGTCCGAGCGACCAGGGCAGGACGTGACGGTGCTATTAGAGACAACGGCGGGCCAAGGCACCTGCCTCGGCTACTGCTTCGAACATCTACGAGACGTTATAAACATGGTCAGCCCTGAGAATAGACCGCGGGTGGCTGTCTGCTGGGACACCTGCCACCTGTACGCGGCAGGCATAGATTTCACAGACGAGCTTACTTACAAGCGCATGGTAGACTCATTCGACCGCATAGTGGGCCTGGACAAGCTCAAAGCCATCCACCTGAACGACTCGAAGAAGGGCCTGGGCAGTCGGGTGGACCGCCACGAGCATATAGGCAAAGGCGCGCTCGGCGTAGAGCCGTTTCGCCTGATTATGAACGACTCGCGCCTGGCCGATCTTCCCAAAGTGCTGGAAACCCCCAAGGGGCCTGACATGGCCGAGGACCGAGAGAACCTGACGCTGTTGAAGAGCCTGATCACTTCGTGAGTTTTGAGTTTCGAATTACGAGCTATAGGCTATGGACCTGGATAACGCCGCGCAACTCAAAACTCAAAACTCAAAACTCGAAACTGCTCCTCACCCCTCGGCACTTGTTACCCTCAACAGACAAATTCGCGCCTGCCGCAAATGCCACGCGGTGGGTTTCCTGGACGAGCGCGTGTCGGTGCCAATAGCGCGGGACCCGGAGATGGACGCGCCCGTGCCCCGTATATTATTGGTGGGCCAGGCGCCCGGTTTGCGGGCCACCAGCGAGAACCGCCCTTTCGCCGGGATAGCGGGCGATAAGTTGCAGGCGTGGTTCGAGATGGGTGGCATACCACGCGAGGACTTCTGGCGCAAGATATATTTCAGCGCCATCACCAAGTGCTACCCTGGTCGCCTGCCCGGCGCTAGGGGCGACCGTGTGCCCACCCCCACAGAGCAGGCCCTTTGCCGTCCCTGGCTCGACGCGCAACTCGATGTTCTTAAGCCCGACATAGTGCTGCTGGTGGGGCTGCTGGCTATCCAGACCTTCCTGGGGCGCGTGCCCTCGCTCAGCGCGGTCGTGGGCACGGGCGTGATTAAGGACGGCGTGCGCTACCTTCCCTTGCCCCATCCGTCGGGTGTGAGCCGGTGGCTGAATGGGCCTCAGAACGTTCAGGCAGTGGAGCGGGCGATGAATATACTGCGCGAATGGGTAGTGGAGTTGGGGATATAGCTGGGTGACGCTACGCTTCGGCTTTCGCGCTGTAGTTCACTCGTGGATCGGACACTGCGTACAGCACATCGGCCAGGACATTCGAGAAAGCGACTATGATCACGAGTATGAGGGTCATGGTCAACGCCATAGGATAGTCGGGAGGGAAGCCAAGAGCCGGGCAAGGTGGCGGATCGGTGTCCATTACCTGGATCGTCGCCAGGCAGCCACCTAGAGCGCGGTAAAAGAGCTGCCCCATCCCTGGGTAGGCAAACACGTTTTCGACCACTATGGCCGCCGAAGCCAACCCAGGCAGTGCCAGTCCAACCGCCGTGATTACCGGGATGAGGGCGTTGCGGAAAGCGTGCTTGAAGACCACCCGCCGCATGGGTAGCCCTTTGGCCCACGCCGTGCGTATATAGTCCTGCCCCAGCACTTCTAACATGGAGAACCGCACGTACCGCGACAGCCCTGCAATCTGCGGGATAGCCAACGTGGTTACGGGCAGCACGAGGTGGTATACACGGTTGGCCCAGTTCTCCTCCTGGCCTCCTGTGGATATACTGCCGGCAGGCATGTATGGAAGCCAATCCCACCCAAACTGCACGTGCCACGTGCGCGGAACAACCGCCAGGAAGATAATCAGGATCAGTCCGAGCACAAAAGACGGCACCGAAAGCCCGGCGAACGACGCAAATGTGGCTGCATGGTCTAAAGTGGAATGCCGCCTGGTAGCCAGGATAATCCCCAAAGGCAATGAGACTGCAACGGCAAGAAGCAGCGATAACCCCACCAGCAGAGCGGTGCTAAACCAGCGCTCGCCTAGCAGTTGAGCCACGTACACGCCTCTGGCGGACGAGTCCGATCTGCCCAGGTCGCCGGTCAATATCCCGGAACCCTTCATATGGAAATCGCCAATCGCTATATCAATCCCTTTGGGCATCTGCTCGAACTTCCCATTGAACTGAGTGGTGTCGTTCGGGTCGAAAAGCCACGTCAGATAGTTAAGCGGCCAGGGCTTGTCGAGCTTGTATCGCTCGGCCAGGTCCTCGATTTGCCCTTTAGAGGTCTGCTGGCTTGGGTCTCTCTTGAGAGCCTGGTATCTTTGCAACGGCCCGTTGGGCATGACCA
>JBBSGN010000464.1:0-3484 GCA_038254085.1 Chloroflexia bacterium
AAGGGCGTGCGCAGCTCGTGCGACAATGTCGCAAGAAATTGATCTTTGGCACAGTTGGCTCTCTCGGCGATACCATGTGCGCTCTGGGCTTCTTGTACATGGTGCTTCAACTCATCGATATCAAAAAATGAGAGGACCGCACCATCGATTTCGTGATCAATATTGCGATGAGGGGGCTCAACTTATTTGATGGTAAACTGCCTCTTTTTGCTCAAGTTCGGTGATGGAATCGAAAAAACCCCCGCAGCGACCTTGATTTTCGGCCGCCACGGGGGTCCTCTGTTTGTAGCAAGCAAGCAGAGGTGTCCATTTTGCATAATATACCATCAGAATCAACCTTTTATGATTTCCTAACCCAAATAGACCGAGACCTGGCAGCACAGGTCTCGCGCACTGGCTGTGTGCACTGCAATGGCCGGCTACACCGCGGTGACTACCCACGTAAACCTCGCGGCTTACCGAATTCTGAAGTCGATGACGCATACAGTCGCCGCTTCAGCTTTTGTTGTGGGCGCGATGGTTGTCGGCGACGTGCAACGCCGCCCTCAGTGCGCTTCGCCGGTCCCAAAGTCTACGTCGCAGTCGTATGGATTTTGGCCTCCTGCGCTATGGGAAGACGTACCAGCCGTAGTCAGTGCGAGGCCTGGAGGCAACAAGCTGGAGTCAGCTTTCGAACGATAGTGCGCTGGCTCAACTGGTGGCGCAGAAGCTTTGTTGAGACAAATCTGTGGCGTCGAGAGGGACATCTTTTTATGCCTCCGGTGGATGTGTCGCTGGCGCCGGCAAGCATTTTTGAGAGGTTCAGTGAAACTTCAACCTTGGAATCAGTGCTACGCTTTGTCGCACCGCTGTCTACCGAATCTGTGCACGTTGCATGATGGTGACGCTGCACGCGCAGAAGTTGCACCCTATGCAGCGCTAGTGCCTGTGCGTTAGAGCGACATTCTCAAAATTATTCTGCAGAATGATGCAGGCGCGAGGTGCCATAATGGTGCAAATGGATATTTCTGCCCAAGCTTGGGCGCGACTCCGATTTTCAATCATTGGACCGTTGTTGGCCATGCCGCCAAAACCTCGAAAACTGCATAGTGCCTTAAGGCAACTGGCCGAAAATCTGTATACACACCCCGCAACGGGACAGCCCACTAAATTTAGTCAATCTACTATTGAGCGGTGGTACTACTTGGTGCGAAACGCCGGCAACCCGATGACAGAACTGCAATCGCAACCGCGTAAAGATCGAGGTACCCATCCCTCTGTTTGCCCTGAGGCTGCTGCCTCTTGGCTTAATCTCCACAGGCAGTATCCCTCTTGGACCTGGCAATTAGTTTACGATAACGCCTTAGAAATGTTTAAGGAACTCAAGCCGAAAACCATACCATCCTATCCGACAATGGTTCGCTACATGCAGGCACAGGGCCTTCATCGCAGTTCTAAAGTCAGAGGCACGTGGAAGGCAGGCGAAATTCGGGCTCACGAACGACGTGAGGCGCGCGAAATTCGCAGCTATGAAGTTTCTCATGTTCATGCATGCTGGCACCTCGATTTCCACGCAGCGTCGCGCTCTATCACTACACCGACAGGTGACTTAGTAACCCCACAAATGCTCTGCATCATAGACGACCATTCGCGTTTGGTGTGCCATGCGCAATGGTACTGGGAAGAGTCAGCCGCTTCGCTGGTTCACGGCTTGATGCAGGCTATGATGAAGCGCGGCTTGCCCCGGACCTTGTTTACTGACAACGGTGGCGCCATGCTAGCCAGCGAAACGACATCAGGCCTCGAGCGCTTAAGCGTAACGCATCAGACTACATTGGCATACAGCCCTTATCAGAATGGCAAGCAAGAAGTGTTTTGGAGCAGAATAGAGGGGCGTTTATTGCCGATGATGGAAAGAATGCCAGTTTTGACTCTTGAGGCGCTCAATGACGCGACCCAGGCATGGGTAGAACTGGACTATCAAATTTTACCGCATCGAGAATTAGACAAAAAATCTCCAAGGGAACGGGCTCTAAGCAGTCCCTCTGTTGCACGACCCTGCCCAGATCCTGCTGCGTTACGTGAAGCATTTACACAGCAACAGGAGCGTGTCGTGCGACGAAGCGACGGCACAATTGCATTAGCTGGTCGCCGCTATGAAGTGCCAGACCGCCTTCGAGCCCTAAGAAAACTATCGGTACGGTATGCTCGATGGGATATGGCACATGTTTGGGCGGCCGATCCCAAGACAGGCGTACTCTTGGCACCTTTGCACCTACTTGATAAACGCGCAAATGCCGACAGGCAACGTCGCCCTCGCGCAAATTTGACAGATATCCTGCCGCATCAACTGCCTCTCCCTGTAGAAAACGCGCCAGCGCCGCTCCTACAAAGATTAATGCAAGATTATGCCTCAACGGGCCTACCTCCTGCCTACATATCGAGTCCAATTTATACGGGAAAAAATAAATGAATACCACCTATTCGGCATTATTTGGCCTTAAACACAACCCTTTTCTCTCCAGCGTCCCAACAGAGGCACTACATGTGACGCAACAATTGGAGATGTTTTGCTGGCGCCTTGAACGCCTGGTTGCTGATGGGGGCTTCGCTCTTATTACTGGAGATGTTGGACATGGGAAGTCGTGTGCCTTGCGCATTGCAGACTCTCGTCTTTCGAAGATGCGTGACGTCACCGTCGGTGTCGTCAGCCACCCGCAGTGCCGGGTGACTGATTTTTACCGGCAGATGGGAGACATCTTTGGTGTTACTCTGGCTCCAAGTAATAGATGGGGGAGTTTTCGTTCACTTCGCGAGAAATGGCAAGCTCACATCGATAGCAGTTTTCAGCGCCCAGTTTTGCTAATAGATGAAGCACAAGAGATGCAGCCCGTAGTACTCAACGAATTGCGCATTTTGAGTCAAGCAAAATTCGATCAACACAATGTACTTACCGTTTGCTTTGCCGGAGATCAACGACTTCCCGATAAATTACAGACGCCAGAGTTGATGCCGCTTGCAACGCGCATCAAATGCCGTCTAACCTTGGACTATTCCACCGCACCACAACTACGTGACGCTTTAATACACTCTCTGCAAGCGGCAGGCGCCCCTCACCTAATGACATCTGGATTGATTGACACGATGTGCGAGCGAGCCGCCGGCAACATGCGCGTGCTATTCAATCTTGCAGCGGATTTGCTCGACCAAGCAGCTAAGCAGGAGCGCGCCCAGCTTGATGAGGCTCTCTTTCTAGAGGTGTTTAATGTCCCACGTACTGGGCCACGGCGCCAATCCGCGAAAGGCTCACCAAAAATTTCTACGCCGCAGGTCCAGCGCTGACTGTTCACTGCGGCTCTTGACGTTAGCGTTAGCGTTGCCGTTGCCGGTGCCGCTGCCGGTGCCGGTGCCGTTGCCGGTGCCGGTGCCTGTGCCTGTGCCGGTGCCGTTGCCGTTGCCGTTGCCGTTGCCGTTGCCGTTGCCGTTGCCGGTGCCGTTGCCGGTG
>JBBSGN010000465.1:0-3478 GCA_038254085.1 Chloroflexia bacterium
AGGGTTTTTATATGATATGAGGAGGGGAAACTTTACCTTTGCACGAAGATCACCGTGAAGTAATGCAGGCCCCGGCTGTCGGTGGCCTCGCCGACACCCGCGAGGTCATAGCGCGGGTCCATTAGAATCTGGCGGTGCGTGGGCGAACCCATATAACCGTTGAACGCCTGCGCCGCGGCCTGGCCGTCTCCGTAGTTGTTGGTGTGGATTATCTCGCCCGCGTACTGGTACGAAATGCCCCCCGACCGGAGCATCGCAAGAAAATCTCTGCCCTCAGGCGTGGTATGAGAGAAGTAGTTGCGGGCTGCCATGTCCCTCGAACGGTACAACGCCACCCCGCGTATAGCGCCGTCCACACTCACCGGCTGCGCGCCTGCCGATGTGCGGGCCTTGTTGATAAGCTGCATGAGCGTTATCTCTTTGCCGCTCAACGCCACCGATGCCAGGGCGCTTGCGCTGGTGGGAGAGGCAACTTGCGCACCGCCAGATACGGGCGACATGTTGCGTGTATCAAGGGCGGGGTTGGCTGCCACCGGCACCCCCCGCACCTGCATATATTCCTTGCCGAGCAGTCCCAATTCTATCCTGTACCGGCTGTCGGCTATCTCAGGGTGGTATTCCATGCGAACGCGCTCGAAATACTGCACGGCGTGTCTGTTCTCGGTCACAGGCTCGGAGATGGGATAACCGAACAGACGCACGTCGCCATTCGCCCGCCAATAGCCCAGGAATGGGGAACTGAGGGAATGGCCTGTTTCCTGGATGTAAATGCGGTCGGCGCTGAAGATGAACGGTCTGACGGGCGACAGGGCGGACTTGCCCCGGCTCATTTCAGCGCCCAGGCGGGTTAGTTGCACTTCGTAGGGTGTGCCCGCGGCCTCGCTGTGGTACTCGAAGCGCTGGCGCTCGAAGTACTGCACGGGCCTGCCGTTCTCGACTATTTGGTTGCTGATAGGGTAGCCGAACGTGTCGACCCCGCCGTACCGGTCGAAAAAGCTGAGGAATACGCCGCTTATAGAGAGACCAGTGGCATAGAAGTAGCGTGTGCCGGCGTTGGTGTTGGCAGCGGAGGCTGACACCGAAGTAGAGGAGTTACCGAGGTTCGTTGCGATGCAGAGAGCAGTTATAGAGGTTGTTACGACTAGGCGTTTGAGTGAGGTCTTCCGAGAGAACAGTGCGCGCAATGTTTAAGCTCCTTTCCTCATCGTCTATGGTCTCACACGCTTCCCATCTATCCAGACAGGTCTCGCAGGCACAACGTCATACCTCCACTGCAACGTGGCTTTTTTGCGGACTCGGTGAGTGATCAGAGAGGCGAGATTAGCAAGCTGCCGGCATACAAAGATAGTCTATCTACAGATATATCGGGTGCTTAGATGCGCTTGCCTACATCTCGGTATATTTTGGTTTTGGTTTAAGTAGCAAATCTCCGACGAGCTACTACTTTGCGGGGGTATTATAACTACATAGAGGTATCGAGTCCATACGTAAATTGCAGTAAAAAGGGTAGATGAATATCTACCCGATATAGGACAATAGTACTAGGCGGGGATGGCATGCGCCGGGCAAGTTGTAAGTCGGTGCGCAGCTGTTCCCCCAATTCTTCACTCAAAATCGCCCCTTACTGTGCAAAACTCTGAAAATGGTGTGCGGCCTGCTTTATATTCTGTATCAGGGAGCACAACTTGCTTGGTTAGGGAGGCGATCCGGCCTCGTAATTTTCTGGTCAAGTTGGGCCGCTGTTGAGTCTAACTCTGCGCTATCAGGAGGGAGATGGACCATGTTAGGGCACGAGGATTTGAGGGCCAGGCAAGCTATATTGCGGATGCTCGAACAGGTGAGCAAGTTCTACCCTACTACCGCCCAGGTTGACCCCCACTACGCCGTGAACCGCTATCTCGACGACACAGGCTTCTTCGGTAAGCGCCGAGCCGAGGAGTGCCATCGGGCGCTCGATGCGAGCCGCAACGACATAAGCGCAGCCATATCCGATCTGAGCGAAGAGTTAGACTCTGAGGCCGATACGGGGTTGTAGGGGCAGGTCTTGTGCCTGCCCCTACCGGCAATCCTCTTGCCTACCAAACTGCTCGACTCCATCTCCCTTGTAGCCGAAAAACAAGCTGTATCGAGGCAACTCCGCCAGCTTCCGCAAATCCTCGCACGTCGCCGTCGTCGCTGCTATGGTCCTGTTGTCATAAACGAGCTGCACTCCCTGTGGCAGGCTGTTCTGGAACACCGGCACCCCATCCATCATTGCTGGCAGCCCCACAAAATAGAACGCTGAATAGTTGTGCGGGTCCGGCACGGCCTCCTTCACATCGTGAAACACCCCGCCCGTCGTCTGCCCCGCCGTCACCCACCTATTCTCTTTCGTAATCAATCCAGCCGCTTGCCCTAGCAGCAACCCAGCCCCCAGCAATCCAGCCGTCACTTTCGCCACTCTTAGCGCCTGCGGACGCCACCTTGCCGCCCATCCCGCCAACTTCCCAACGAATGCGCCTGCCAAAATCGCGTACCCAATCGAAGGCAGGTAAAAATACCGGTCGGTCGGCGGGCTGAAAAAGATAAAGACCAACGGCGTAGCCAGCATCCACGCCAGCCCAAACAGCATTATCCTCTCCCGCACTCGCCACAGCCCTACCCCAACCAGCACAATCGCCACCCACTCCACCCACACTAGCACCCTTAGCGTATCCAATGACTGTTGGGCCAGCAGGCTGCCCCCCGGCACTAGACCATGCACGTAGTCCAGTATCCCCAACAGAATAGAATCGAGGTTCAGCGCGTGAAACTGCAACCGTGCCTGCACCTCGACCCCCGAAAGCCCCCCCCTTCCCACTGCCTGTGCCGCCAAGTAACCCACTAACACTATCCCATACCCCACAAACAGGCCCACATACCGCATGGCCTGTAGGGTAAGACTCCCTTGCCTGCTCCGGTCTCCGCCTCTATTTCTGTTTGCCTTCACTCCAAACACTGCCAGGTAAAGTAGCGCCAGCACCGGCAACAACACAACCGTCTCGCGCCAAAGCAGCCCGAACGCGAACAACCCCACTGACGCTGCCACATACTTAAGCCTTCCGCTCTCGCTAAACCGCGTAAAGAACAACAACCCAGCCAGCAGGCAGAACGCCCCCGCCAAATCCCCCACAGCCGCGATCCACGAAACCGTCTCGGCGTGGTGTCCATTCGCCAAAAAGAGCAGCCCCGCTCCCAATCCTGCCGCCCACGAGCCGCCCAGCCTTGCCACCAGCCTGTATACCAGATAACCGTTCGCCCAATGCAGCCCCATAGAAAAAAGGTGCAACGGCCAGGCGTGCAGCCCAGACAACCCCTGCCCCGCCCAATAAAACAGCTTCACAAACGGCCTGTAATACCAAAAAGTGTAGGGGTCAAAAAACCCCCACACCTCTCTCGCTGTATGCACCCGCGTCCACCCCAGCAAAACAAAATCGTCCGCCAAAAAGAACCCGCTAAG
>JBBSGN010000466.1:0-3476 GCA_038254085.1 Chloroflexia bacterium
AACTGATACATTCGCCCGACTTTGTGCCACCGCGCTACAGGCGCTTTCCGGCGGTGGTCAACATACAAGACCTGGCCTTCCTCAAGTTCCCCGACCTCACCCTGCTCACGGACGAGAGCAAGCGTTATTACGGCCAGGTGTACCGCGCCGCCCAGGACGCCGAGGCGCTAATTGCCCTCTCCCGTTCCGCCCGCGACGACATAGTAGAGCTACTTGGGGTAAGCCCTTCTAAAGTGGCGATTATTCCCGCCGCAGCTGACGATGTATTCAGGTCGCCCGCCGATATAGGAGAGGCCCAAAGAGCAGCCGCCAGGGAGTTTGACCTGCCCACGCCGGAGGAAGGCGGCTACGTCTTATTCGTCAGCACGATAGAGCCGCGCAAGAACCTGCCTGCTCTGTTAGAGGCTTACAGGCTGCTGCTCGACCGCAAGCGAGTCACGCCGCCACCTGCACTGGCAATCGCGGGCCGTGAAGGTTGGTTATACGAGAAGGTGTTGTCGTGGGTTGCCGAGCTAAAGCTAGAGAGCCATGTCCGCTTGCTGGGCGAGGTGCCCGCCCCCAGCCTGGTCACGCTCTACCAGGGTGCGAGAGCCTTCGCCATGCCCTCTTTGTACGAAGGCTTTGGCCTCCCCGCCCTCGAAGCGCTGGCCTGCGGCGTGCCGGTAATCGCGTCCACAGGCGGCTCCTTACCCGAAGTGGTAGGCAGTGCGGGGGTCCTGCTCGACCCCCACGATGTAGAAGCCTGGGCCGCAACGCTGGAGCGAGTACTGTTGGACGACGAAGAGGCGAAGAGACTACGCGATGCCGGTCCTCGGCAAGCCTCCCACTTCTCATGGGCGAAAGCGGCCAGCCAGACATGGGAGTTGTACGAGCGAGTGGTCGGTAGTCGGTAGTCGGTTAGCCATCTTTTACCGACTACCGACTCATATCGCCTCTCGCTTGCGGCGGCGCAGGCGCTCTCGCACGCGCCACACCACCACGAAGGCAACCACCAGGATGATCGCCATGAGGATGGCGGCGGCCAGGGGCGCGATGATCGCCAGCACGGTGGTCCCGCCCGCTACAAAGTCCTCTAGCATACTGACTATCGGGTTGCCCATGCCGCCCGTTGTAGCCGTCACCACCGGACGCGAGGTAGCCTTCACCGCGTGGACTGAGCCTGCGGATAGCGCCCCCAGCACGAAACCCACCGTCGGGTCCATGCCACTTATCGCGCCCGCGTGCCCGGCGAAGAGAATGCCACCCGCCACCGGGCGTATAAAAGTGTGTATGATGTCGTTGATAGTGTCTACGGCCGGTATCTTGTCGGCGAATATCTCGATAAGGAGCAGTACCGCCAGCACCGCCAAAGCCCACGTTTGGCTGATAACGTCGAACGGCGCTTGCAGCTTGAACCCGAACAGTTGGAAGCGTGCCGCCAACCCTGCTATTAGCAGAGGCAGCCACGCGTTCAGTCCCGCCGGAGCCGACAGCCCAAATCCAGCGATTAGTGTAGAAAAAATGTCCATACGCAGAACCCCTATAGCTACGACGGTGGATTACGAGTAGCCGCCAACTACCAGCTAATATGAGCGACTCCGGAGATAGCAGGTCGCAGAAACAAACCGACTATCCCTTGTCATTCCGAGCGTAGCGAGGAATCACTATCCTTAGTAATTACTCGGCTAGCATTTCTCCTATATCCCTAGTATTCTACTATGTCCAACTGATTCCTCGCTACGCTCGGAATGACAAGGGTGAGTGGGCTGGCTAAAGAGGTAGCCGGTATTTACGAAATGCGTTTTGGCATTAATATCTATTAGCTATCGTCCTCACGCCTACATAGAATATAGCACCCAGGCAGCCTGCCAGCGCGCATCCGGCATAGATTATGGCTGCTGTTATTGCGGCGGCGGTAATGGTAGCCGGTAAGACTGCTTCTCGCACCCCGGCTGCTGCCTCCGGCCCCACCTGTGCGGCATAGCGCACCCAGTCGGTCGTCAGTAAGCCTATCACCAGCACGGCCACCGTCAAGGCAGTGGCGAAATGGGCCGTTATCACGCCTGCCAGCACGCTCTCTCGAATGGCCGCCTGGGGCACGCCTGCGCGCCACGACGGATGCGCCGCTAACGCCCCCGGCAGAACCAGCAACAGCAGCCATCCGGCTCCCAAACCACCGCCCGATTTGACCAACAGCGCATGAGTCATCAAATATTAGGAGGCATGGAGACCCCTTGCTTATGCAATGGGGAGGAAATGCCCCTCTCTCCTTTCTTGTCAAGTCTTGAAGAAAGTGGTATAAAAAGTGGTATAATAGGAGTATGAAGTTGGCTGTCCAAGTGAAGCTGCAACCTACCCCCGAACAGGCACAATCCTTGCGTAAAACGCTGGAACGGGCCAATGAAGCTGCCAATTATGTCAGTGAATGGGCGTGGCAAAACCGCACCTTCGCACAGTACACCATGCACACAGTACACCATGCGCACAGTACACCATGCACAAAGCCCTCTACTACAGAGTGAAGGGTGAGTTTGAATTGTCGGCTCAGATTGTGGTACGAGTATTTGCTAAGGTTGCGGATGCTTACAAGCTGGATAAGAAGTGCAAACGCAACTTTCGACAGCATGGCTCTATTGCCTATGACAGCCGCATCCTGAACTGGTATCAAGCAAAGGGTGAGGTTACTATCACCACAGTTGACGGTAGAGAGCGCATCTCGTACCTCTCGGACGAGAGGGCGCGGCGGCTGCTCCTTTCGCAACAAGGCGAGACTGACCTGATACTGAGGGACGGCGCGTACTACCTCAACACCACTGTCAACGCCCACGAACCGCCTGTATCGGAGCCTACTGGTTGGCTTGGTGTGGATATGGGGATAGTTAACATCTCGGTGGATAGTGAGGGCAACGTCTATTCCGGTGCGCTCGTCAAGAGCATCCGGCACAGGCACAATCGGCTGAGAGCGAAGTTGCAAAGCAAGGGCACAAGGGCCGCTAAACGTTTGCTTGTTAGGCGTAAGGGCAAGGAAGCGCGATTTGGTTCCCACCAAAACCACGTAATATCGAAGCGCATTGTACAGACCGCGAAGGCACTCTCTTACGGAATAGCCGTTGAAGAATTGGGCGGCATAAGTAAGAGAGCCACGGTTGCGAAGCGGCAGCGTCGTACATTGCACAGTTGGTCTTTCTTTCAGTTGAGAGCCTTTATCGAATACAAGGCGCGGCTCAGTGGCGTGGCTGTGAAGGCGGTTGACCCGCGCAACACTTCCCGCACCTGCCCTGAGTGCGGCTCTATTGATAAAGCTAACCGGAAATCTCAATCTCAATTCCTTTGTGTTCAGTGCGCTTACGCGGCGTTCGCTGACCATAACGCTGCTGTTAATATCAGCAGGGCAGCTTGTAAACCTGCCATACTGCTCGAAACCTCTGCAAGTCCCCTGACAGCCCAGAGTAAGGTTTTAGGGCAAGGCCCCTGCCTTTAGGCATGGGGTCGTTTAC
>JBBSGN010000467.1:0-3470 GCA_038254085.1 Chloroflexia bacterium
AGGCCCGCATCTCCATCGTATACTGCGTCCACCTTATAGCCTTCTTCCGCCAGCCCTCGCTGCAGAACATCGCTTAGACGCCGGTCGTCCTCTACCAGTAGCACGCGCATAACCATTCCCTTCTTACTTTGTCTCCACGTCCGCGCAACGGCTGAGCGGGTGACCTGAAAATGCATTCCTATTGAGTGGCCTTATAATTGTATCAGGGCAAGATGAAATGAAGATTAAGCCGCGACGCGCAGACCAATACCAGGGTATGACAGATACGCAGGCCGTACAGGCTGTTCAGGCGGTGCTAATTAATGCCAAGTTAACGGCCGATTCATTGTTCTGTCATGTAGCCCATTCATACTGAGAGTAAGCATCAGGGCTACACAGGCCCTTTGAGCAATCAGTGAGCCGATGCGAAATTAGGAAATAGTGCAAACACAAACAAAAAGGAGAGTTGAACAATGACATCGAAACGAGTAATAGCAGGAGCCGCGATAGTGGCGGTGCTGACAATTGGAGGCTTCGTCGCAGGTGGTATTAACCAGAGCACCACAAGCGCACAGGTACGGACCGCTACGACCGCTACCCAGAGCGCCCGGCAAAACGGTGTGCTTACGATGAAGTCTCTAAGCGCAGCTAACCAATCAGCCTCGAAAGCGGAGGCATCGTCCGCGAACAAACTGGTAACAAACAGCGTGACCCAGCAAAACCAAGCGCAGCCGGCACAGGCGGTCGGACCTACCGAGATGGCAGAGCCAACTGAGGTAGGGCAGACGCTTGAGCCCACCGAGGTAGCCGGCACTCCCGAGCCGACCAAGGTTGCGGGGAATGATGGGGATAACGTGCAGCAGGGTGACCAGAACGGGCCGGACACTGGAGCAACTGACGAGGCCGATAGTCCTCAAGAGAACAGCGCCAGCGAGGCTGCCGACGCGCAAGCCCTGGCACCTCAGGCCAGTATCACTCAACAACAGGCCGAGCAGGCGGCCCTTTCCGCGAACCCCGGCACTGCAGTGCTTAACAGTAGCCTGGGAGATGAGAACGGCACCGTGGTCTATGACGTAGAGCTGAACAATGGCAGCGATGTCAAAGTGAATGCTCAGTCGGGTGCTATCATCAGCACCGACGTGGCCGGCAGCGATGGGGTCGATAATGGTGGTAACGAGGGCACCCAGGAACCCTAACCGGCGACTAAAGACTAAGGCATTCCACCTGGCCGACCTGGCTTAGAGAGGAGCAATTAAGTATCAACGAGAGGGTCAGAATCACTGTCCCTCTCTCTGTTGTGTTCGTTGCTTTAAGCGAACAGCACTTCTATTGACCTTTGCTATGAGCGCGACAACCGGCGTTGCTCATAGCCTATCATGGCGATTCATGGTTCCTTCATGTGACCTTGTTATGCTGTCAAAAGCAGTCATCTGATAAAGTCAGCCTCAAGGAGCATGAAACCCGATGCAGCCCGCAACTACCGAGACCGACACCGAGGCAACCGCAGTGATAGTCTCCACAGGAGTTACTGACCCGCCAGGCCGGGGTTACCAAACCGGCTCAACTGCCAAGCCCGCCAACATGACGGCAATCGCCCTTCTCGTTGGCGGGCTTGTGCTGGTAGTGGCGCTCGCGCTCTTGCTGCCGCTCAGTTATCGCGTGCCCGTGGTGCTCGGCATCGTGCAGGGCCTCAGCGAGTTCCTCCCTATCTCTTCGTCGGCTCACCTTATTATCGTGCCCCGAGTGCTCGGCTGGCAGGATCCCGGCCTCACCTTTGACGTGGCCCTCCACGTCGGCACTTTGCTGGCCGTGCTGGGATATTTTTGGCGCGATTGGCTCCGGCTGGTGCGCCAGGCCCACCGCCCGGCCAGTGCCGACGGTCGTCTCTTCTGGTACCTGGTGCTTGCCACGATCCCGGGTGGCGTCGTCGGTCTGGCCCTCGACAGCCTGGCCGAAACGCAGCTGCGCTCGCTCCTGCTTATAGCCGCCACCTCCGCTACTATGGGCGTACTGCTATGGCTGGCCGACCGCTCGTTCCATCAACAAAAGAAGCTTGAGCAGGTATCGTGGACCGACGCATTGCTGGTGGGCACTGCCCAGGCGCTTGCAATCGTGCCGGGCGTGTCGCGCTCGGGCATCACCATCGCCGTTTCTCGGACGCGAGAGATGACCAGGGAAACCGCGGCTCGCTTTTCCTTCCTCCTCTCAACGCCTATCATCGCGGGCGCTGCCCTGTTCAAGCTACGCGATCTATCTCTCCACGACATTACAGGACCGTTCCTTGCGGGCATTGCGGCCGCCGCTGTTGTCGGTGCGCTGGCGATAGGGCTGTTGCTGCAATACCTGCGCCGCTCCGGGCTGGGGATCTTCGCTATCTACCGTGTACTGCTCGCCGCTTTCCTGGTGCTATTTGTACTGTTACACGGTTAGTTGGCCTCGCTCCTGTGCCCTGGACCTATTTAGCTTTTAAAGTAGAAATGGAGTTTCTTCATGAACCGCCTTACTCTCAAACGATTAGCTTCGGTCCATACGACCGTTCTGCTGGCGTTGCTTGCGCTCACTTTGTCTGCTTGCGATAGCGCGCCGGCCCCAACGCCTCAGTCCACTGCGTCGCTAAAACCTAGTGCAGGTACGGCCAATAGCTCGCCAACTATGGCCTCAACCGATGTGCAGCGAACCCCGTTAGCCACAACTGCTGAGGCATCTCCTACGCAGGCGGCTACGCCGCCCTCTACCTCGGGCACGGCGGGCACGGCTGGGAACACTCAGTCAACCGAGACCCCTGTTGCGTCTAACGAGCAGCCTGTGGCTCCCGAGCAGAACCCGGTCGGCGACATACCTGACAACCAGGCGTTCGTAACGTACACCTCGCCCACGGGCGGCTACACATTGCAGGTGCCCGAGGGCTGGGCGCGCACCGAGAACGGCACCGACGTGAGCTTTGCAGACAAGCTGGATGGCGTGAAAGTGTCGATAACCTCCGCTGCTTTCGCTCCCACTTCGAAGACCGCCCTCGGCAACGAAGTAGCTACCCTGCAAAAATCGGGCAGAGCGGTGCAGATAACGAGCGTGAAGGACGTGCAGTTGCCCAGCGGGCCCGCCGTGCTCCTGGAGTACACCTCTAACTCAGATCCCAACCCTGTAACCGGCAAGCAAGTGCGCCTGGAAGACAACAGTTACCTCTTTTTCAAAAGCGGCAAGCTGGCAGCACTCACTCTGTGCGCGCCGCTTGGAGCGGACAACGTGGACCAGTGGCAGCAGATAGCGAAGAGCTTCACATGGAAGTAGATACGCAAGTTAGCTCGCAAACAGGCAAGCTGGCGACGCACAATAGTGAGCCTGAAGCTACGCAGGGCCACACAGGGAGCGTGCTCGAAGCGCACGACCTGTATCGCTTCTACCACACAGCCGAGGAAGAGACGCTGGCCCTGCGCGGAGTGAGCCTGCATATTGAGCCAGGCGAGATAGTGGCGGTAATGGGTCCATCTGGC
>JBBSGN010000468.1:0-3464 GCA_038254085.1 Chloroflexia bacterium
AAATGATAACAGATAACACCTCCCTATTCTCAGCTTTGCTCGGGTTCTCTCTCGCGCAGATAAGCGCACTGGGGGCCGGCGCGCTCTTGTTTGGCGCGTTGCGGTGGCGGCTGCCTGTAGGGCTGTTTGTGCCTACCGCCTGGCTGGTGGGCACCGGCCTGCTTGCAGCCGAGCGGCTACTGCTGGCCCAGATGGGCCTGCCATGGACACCCCTAACTATTGGTATGCCCTGGTTGCTGCTTGCGATCCCGGTAATCTGGCGCTTCTCGTTACTCGTTACTCACTACTCGGTACTTGGTGCTCGGTTGCATCGGTTGAGAACGAGCAAGACGCCCCAGGACCAACAGGCTCTGGTGCCGGTAATAGAATTGGCTGTAGCTCTGATTATCATCTTATGGTCTCTGGCGTTGTTCAAGCGCACCCTCAGCGAGCCGCTGGATGGTTGGGATGCTTTACTTATATGGGTGTTCAAAGGGCGGGTTATGCACCACACAGGGACGGTGCCGGTCGGTTTCTTTACCGACCCGCACTACGCCGTGGTAGGCCACTTAGACTATCCACTGCTGGTGCCTCTGACGGTAGCGCGTATCTATTCGTGGATAGGCGACCAGGAGGTTGTGGTCAAGGGGTGGTGGTCGCTGCTGGCTGGCGCTGGCGTCGCGGGGATTTACTACGGATTAGCCGGACTGATTGGCCGCGCAGCTCGGTTAGGCGGCCTGGTGTTGGTAATAGGGACACCGGCCATGATCCTGTACGGAGCCGATGGCCTGGCCGGATACGCCGAACTGCCTATGGCCGTTTTCTTTCTGTATGCGGCGCTATTTCTGTACAGGTGGCTGCGAAACCGGGCGCCCGAAGAGCTGGGTTTGTCGGCGATCTTCTTCGGTATGCCGGGCTTTACGAAGAATGAGGGTCTGGTACTGACAATAGCGGGCTTGGGTCTGCTGTTGTGGATAGCTTTATTTCGCAGGCAACTTGGCCGCCCGGAGTTTTGGATCGGCCTCTTCGTGGCCGGACTGATAGCGCTGCCCTGGCAAATTGAAATACGGGTGCTGGATATTCAAGGAGATTTACACCCCACGATAACCGGTATCATAGCTAACTGGCAAGAGCGTCTAGGCCCAATCTTGACCAGCATGACCCGCGACGTAAGCAATACCTCAGTGGTAAGTGTGATCTGGTTACTGCTGCCTTTACTCTCCCTGGCTGTGCTGCTGTTTACGCCTCGACGCTGGCTCGCTATATCGCCTGCTTTGCTTCTCGTTCTGGTGCACTTGCTGGCTACAATAGCCGCGTATATCACCACGCCATACGATCTTCGGTGGCATCTGGGCACTTCTGCCGACCGCCTAGTTTTCCAAGCCACCCTTGTCGCCGCGCTCCTCGGCACCATCTACGTAGGAACCCTGTTGGACCGCACAGAGCTATCTGCGACAGCCAGAGAGGAACAAGAGCCGGTGAGCGATCTGCCAAAAGTCATCCGTCAAAAAAGGGCTGCCCAGTGCGGGCAGCCCTTCACCCCTAACGAACAGCAGCCCTAGTGTGGGGGCACGTTGCCGTCGCGGCTGATGGTGTCGTCCTCTTCGGCTATCTCTTCATCTTCATCGAAATCTTCGTCCTCGTCCTCGTCCTCGTCCTCGTCTTCATCTTCATCGTAATCTTCGTAGTCTTCGTACTCTTCGCTCATCCCCTCGATGAAGTCATCGGTGAGGGCAGCTATCTGGTCAGGATTGCCTGCAAGTTGGTGTACGTCCTGCTCGCCGCCCATGTCTATGCGGAGCATGTCTTCTTCGCCTTCGGCGGGCCACATAGTGACAGCAAACTGTCCGTCTTCGTCGGAAATCCCCGCGAAGAACCAGTCGTTCTGGGCGAGGTCGTCGGCGGTCAGGTACGCCTCGCGGTCAGGACCCTTCAGGCCATTCGACAAGTCGTGCACGACCTCTTGCAAGGCGGCTATTAACTCGTCTCGCGTGACCTCAAGCTCTTCGTCCTCTATCTCGTCATCGTCTACCGTTTCTTCCTGGGGAGCATCCGGCTGTTGACTGTCCATTTACTTGCCTCCTTCGGTTTATAGGGTTGCTACGCGGTCTACCGCGCCTGGTCCACCTGGTCCACCTGGTCCACTTGGTTCACATAATTAGCCTAGTTTACCAAATATGACAATGCTAGGGCGTGGGATTACCTCTTGAGCGGCGTCTACCACCCCGGCCTGGCCTTCTATCTTTCTCCTCCTGTTGTCCAATCCGAGCGTATACCTGGGTGGTCGAGACATTGGCGTGGCCCAGCATCTGCTGCAAGTCTCGCATGTCCGCGCCGTTCTTCAACTTTTGGGCGGCGAACGAATGTCGCAAAGTGTGCGGCGTGATCTCGTTCAACCCTGCCGCCCTGGCATACCCCTTGAGTATGAGCCAAAAACCCTGTCGGGTCAACCTCTGCCCACGATGATTGAGAAACAAAGGCTTTTCGCCCCCGGCATCGTCAGCAAGGGTCGCGCCTTTGTGGGCGGGCTGCGCGAGGCGTGGTCGCCCCCGCTTCAGATATTCACGCAGCATATCCCGGACTATCTGCGAATTGATAGGCACCCGGCGCGATCTCCCCCGGCTCGATATGGAAATGCTTTTCAGGTCAGGATCAAGGTCGCCCAGGTTCAGGGCCACCATCTCCCCGACCCGCAGGCCGGTCGCGTACAGCAGTTGCAGCATGGCGCGGTCGCGCAACGTCTCAGGTGTGTCGCTTGCCGCGTTCAGCTTCTCTATCAGCCGGTCGGCCTCCGATGAGGAAATCGTGTGGGGTAGTGCACGGTCAACGTGCTGGGACACCAGTTCTTCCGTCGGGTTGGCGGACACTACACCTTTCGACACTAAATACTTAAAGAAAGACTTGATGGCCGCCTGCTTACGCGCTACTGTAGTGGGGGCGTAGCGGCGCTCTTTGAAGTAGAGCAAGAATGATATGACGGAGTCGCGCGTTACCTGCGGCCAACTACCTAGCGGTTTGGCTAGCGCCCCCTGGCCCTCCATTACAAAGTTAGCGAATTGGGTAAGGTCGTTGCGGTAGGCCGACAACGTGTTGGCCGAAAATCCCTTCTGGGACAAGAGCATATCGAGAAATTGTTCTATGTAGTCGAGCAAGGTCATCGGGTTCTCCGTTTGTGCCCGTGTAGTGAAGCAGGCCGGGTCATATGGCCCAACCACAATTCGTAAACGCCCACAAGCCTGCTATATACCAAAACGCTAGCAGGCTCGGTCCCTTCCATTATCTTCGAAGAATGCTGGTTATAGTGTCGCCACACCGCCCGGCATTCGCATAGTTAAAACGCCCTATCATTCTATCAGAGGTTGCCGCTTATGTCAACAAGCAATTTGGACTCGCAGGGTCTATTCAAAGTCAGACAAGGAGGGCGTTCTCCTTTAGAATAAGGTAACTACACCACAAATCTAAAGGAGAAACGCATGAACACCTCG
>JBBSGN010000469.1:0-3460 GCA_038254085.1 Chloroflexia bacterium
GTTGCCATCGCCAATGTAGCGTAGCACATCTCGGCCTCGCGGGCCAACCGGGCCTCCGGCATGGCCGTCATTCCTATCACCGACATCCCCCAGCTACGGTACACTTCGGACTCGGCGCGAGTGGAGAACTGTGGCCCCTCGATGCAGATATAGGTGCCGCCCTTATGCACGGTGGCCCCTGTGCTTCCGGCGGCCTGTATCAAATTCTCTCGTAACCGGGGGCAATAGGGGTCGGCTATCGCTACGTGGACCACCGGCCCGTTGTCGAAGAAGGTACGGGGGCGGTGAACAGTGCGGTCGAATAGCTGGTCGGGCACCACCAGGTGGAGCGGCTCTAGCTCCTCTCTCATGCTCCCTACGGCACTGATCGAGACGAGATGGGTCACGCCCAGCGCCTTTAGGGCGAACACGTTGGCCCGCACCGGCACGTTGGTGGGCGAATAGCGGTGCCCCTTGCCGTGTCGCGCTATAAAAGCCACATCGCGCCCGCCAATCTTGCCAAGCAGCACCGGGTCGCTGGGCATCCCAAACGGAGTGTCCACGTCCACCGTCCGCAGGTCGGTCATCCCCGCCATGTTATAAAACCCCGACCCGCCGATGACGCCGATTACGCCTGTTTGCATGCTTGCTCGCTTTCGACTCGTAAAACGTAAAACGTAAAACGTAAGAAGAGGCCCTTACGTTTTACGTTTTACGCCCCCATCCCATGCTCAATCTTCATGCACCTGTCCATGACGACTATCAGACCTGCGTCGCGGGCACGCTGGGCGGCCTGGGGATTGATTACGTCGAGTTGGAGCCAGATAGCCTTCGCGCCGATAGCTATGGCTTCGTCTACGATGTCGTCCACGTATTCGGGGCGGCGGAACACGTCCACCACGTCGGGCGGCTCAGGCAGGTCCGAGAGGGAGGGATAAGCGCGCTCGCCCAGTACCACCGTTTCGTTGGGGTTCACCGGGATGATCTCGTAACCGTGCTGCTGAAGATACCTGGCTACCCCATAGCTGTCCCGCGCGGGATCGGACGACAGCCCGACTACCGAGATCCTCTTCATGTCGAGTATAGCATCTATGTCCGCCGGGTCGGCGAAGTTTTCACGTTGGGTTTGCATGGTCTCCGATACGTAAAACGTAATTACTTTTCTTACTCCTTTTTTACGTTTTACGTTTTACAGATACTTCCTAAACCAGTTCAACGTCTTCTCCCAGGCGTCTTTCGCTGCATCGGGCTTGTAGTTTTGGCCGGTGTCGTTGTGGAAGGCGTGGTTTGCGCCTTCGTATATTTTTATCTCGTGGGTGATGCCCGCCTTTTTGAGAGCATCTTCCAGTTCGGGCACTTTGCTTGTTATGCGACTGTCTTCGCCGCCGTAGATGCCGAGCATAGCCGCTTTAATGTTGGGCACGTCCTCAAGGGGAGGGTTGGGGCCGTAGAAGGGCACTCCGGCTTTTAGGTCGGGCCGCTTGGTGGCGATGCGCCAGGTATAGCCGCCACCGAAGCAGAAGCCGACCACGCCCAGCCTGTCCGGGTTAGCCCCACCCTGCGACTTCAGGTAATCCAGCCCAGAGGACAAATCGGCGAGCGCCTGGTCCGGCGGCAGTTGGCCGAGGATGCCGGTTCGCTCGCCCTCTTCGGGGTGGGCCGCAGTGCCGCCCGCGCGGGATAGGAGGTCTACGCAAAGCCCCACGTAGCCCGCCTTCGCCACGCGCCTGGTAACATCCTTGATGTAGTCGGTAAGGCCCTTGTTCTCATGTATGACCAGCACGCCACCCGGTTTAGCCGGTCCCATCCTGGGCGGAGTAGAAACGGCCATGTAGCCCTTCAGCTTCACTGAAGGATCGGATGATGGTATATCTATCATCTCCGCATGAACGGAGGTGTCATTCTCAGGAACGTGGTAGGGACTGGCACTTCCCTGTGCGGCTTGTGTGGGCACGTTGCTCGCAGGCTGGGTAGCGGTGGATGCGGGCGTAGCAGGCTCGGCGGCATTGACATCGCAGCCGAGGGAGAGTAATACGCTGCTAGCGGCGGTGGCGCTTCCGGCTATAAGTGTGGTTCGGCGCAGGAACTCTCGCCTGGTGATGCGGCCTTGCTGCCACTTCTCGGCCTCCTCCTCGACCAGGTAGCGTTGCATATCGTTGAGACTATCAACCGGCATTGCGCTTACCTCCTCTCGTGTGATGATAGGTCCGAGGCATGAGGCCAGTATACCATATGGGCGTGGTTAGGGCTATAACGACGAAAGACGAAGGACGGTTATGTAGGGGCAGTTCACGAACCGCCCCTACTTGGCGGTTGCCTCCTTAAGAGAGCGCACGTACTCGGCGACACCGCCTATGATCTCGTCTTCGGGCAGGCTCTCGATCAGGTTGATGAGGGCGCTGCCCACCACTACGCCATCCGCTATCTGGGCAATTCGGCCCACATGCTCTGGCGCGCTGATGCCGAATCCGACCACCAGGGGCAGGTCGGTGTGCTCACGCGCGCGGGCTATCAGGTCGCTTACGCTCTGTCCCACCTCAGCGCGAGCGCCCGTCACGCCGGTAAGCGACACGCAATAGACAAAGCCGCTCGCCATCTCGGCTACCCGTTTCAGGCGGGCATCGGTGCTGGTGGGGGCCACCAGGAATATGAGGTCCAGGCCCGCCCCCTCGCAGGCAGCTTTGAGGTCGCCTGCCTCTTCAGGCGGCAGGTCGGGCACGATCAGGCCGTCTATACCCGACGTGGCACAGTCTGCCGCGAACCTCTCTAACCCGTATTTGTGGATGGGGTTGTAATAGCTCATAAAGAGGAGTGGCACTTCGTTGGCCAGGCGCGCTTCGGCGGCCACGCTGAGGCAATCCGATAGAGACACCCCGCTTTCGAGGGCTGCGTGTGAGGCGCGTTGCACAGTGGCCCCGTCGGCCATCGGGTCGCTGAACGGCACCCCAAGCTCTATCAGGTCGGCCCCCTGCCGAGCTATCACCGGCACCAATTGGCGCGTTATATCGAGAGAGGGGTAGCCCACCGTCAGGTAGGGCACAAGCGCAGCCTCATTGACCTTGCGAAGCCGCTTGAAAGCCGAGGCGATACGGCTCATTAGCGGCCCTCCTGGGTTAGAAGGCAGCAGACGACCATCAAGGCTTTGTCCCCGCTTGGTTGAGGCTGACGCCAAGCGCCTCTGCCACCGTGTTCATGTCTTTGTCGCCCCTACCCGACAGGTTGATGATAATCACCTCGTCCTGAGGTAGCATGGCGGCCAGTTGAGCGGCATGGTAGACCGCGTGCGCCGACTCCAGGGCGGGGATTATGCCTTCGGTCTTGCACAGGAGTTGGAAGCCCTGCAACGCTTCGTCGTCGGTCACGCCCACATACTGAGCGCGCCCGCTCTCTTTCAGGTAGCTATGCTCAGGGCCAACGCCCGGATAGTCCAGCCCTGCTGATATGCTGTGTGTCTCCATCACCTGCCCATGCTCATCTTGCA
>JBBSGN010000470.1:0-3458 GCA_038254085.1 Chloroflexia bacterium
CAGATGGACAATTGCGCCTTGCGGGCGCGCACGGAACGCCTTGCGGAGCATATCACGCTGGGGGCGCTTCCAGGGAAGTTCTTCGCTGAGGGCTTGCACGTACTGGAGGTTTTGCTCGGCCTTCTTCTCGCGGCGGCGGGCCTCGTCCAGCGTGCGGCCTAGTTGCTCGTAATCGTCCAGCAGTTCTTCGCCATTGTCGTAGCCAATCAGGCAGCCCACAGGTATCTCGGCGAGAGCGGCTTCTTCCTCATCAAGCTGCTGCTCTAAATCGCGCAAGCGACGATTTTGCTGGAATTGCAGCAGCGACGCCCGCATGACGCTCAGCACACGGTCGGCGGAACTCGGAATGCGGAATGCGGAATGCGGAATAATATTAGGCGGCTCGTTTTCTTCCGGTTGCGCCGTATTCCGCATTCCGCATTCCGAGTTCCGCATTTCGGTCGGCAGCCCCCACAGGTTAAGGACCGAGTTATAGCGCATGGTAAAGGCACTCTCGACCGGACGCAAGGGGCCGATGGCGATGTTGAGCGCCTGGTGAAAAGTGACCCAGGGCGAGTAGGGGATGACTACATGGCCTTGTGCGTCTATGCCGCGGCGGCCCGCCCGACCCGCCATCTGCTGGAACTCATTGGGAAGGAGCGGACGGCGCGTTACCCCGTCGTACTTGCTCATGCGACCAATCACGACCGTGCGGGCGGGCATATTGATGCCGAGGGCCAGCGTGTCGGTGGCGAACACCACACGCATGAGTGAGTTCAGGAACAACTCTTCCACCAATTGCTTGAGGATAGGCAGGAGGCCCGCGTGATGGAACCCGAACCCGCGCCGTGCCAGGTATACTACCGATTGCACCTGCTCAAGCTTGCGGTCTTCAGGCGAAAGGCGGTCAAGGTAGCTTGCCAGCACCTCGTTGATACGGCGCAAGGTCTGGCGATTGCGTGTGGCTTGCAGTCGCATCATGGCGCACTGCTCGGCGGCGGCCTCGCAATCGCGGCGCGAGAAGAGGAAGTAGATGGCGGGAAGGAGGTCGGCGCGTTCCAGGCTCTCAACTATCTCGCGCTGGGAAGGCTCCTGTCGCTCGCGTGCCCTGGCACGACCTTCTTCAAGGGCGGGGCCGCGCCAACGGTTGCGGCGCATCTGGTCGCTGATCTCGCCGCCCACCTTGAAGTCGGCCACCTGCTGGCCCTGGGCGTTGATAACGAGTTGGAGTTGGCCGTCCAGGAAATAGTAATGCGAGAGGGGCACGGCGCGTTGCAAATGGGTGACAAGGTGGACCGGCTTGTGGGTGCGACTGATCCACTCGGCGATTTCGGGCGCGTTGCTGACCGTGGCCGACAGGCAGACCAGTTGCACGTAATCGGGGCACATAATGATCGACTCTTCCCAGGTGGTGCCGCGCTCTGGGTCGGCCAGGTAATGTATCTCGTCGAAGACAATGCAACCCACGCCCCACAACTCAGAGGGCGTTTGCAGGAGCATGTTGCGAAGCACCTCGGTGGTCATCACCAGGATGGGCGCTTCTCGGTTCTCGATAATGTCGCCGGTGAGGAGGCCCACGTCACCGCCGTACTGTTCGCGTAGGTCGCGGAACTTCTGGTTCGAGAGGGCTTTGATGGGGGTTGTATACGTCACCTTGAAGCCCTTGCGTGCCGCCCGGAACACGCCGAGCTCGGCCACCACCGTCTTGCCCGTGCCGGTGGGCGCGGCCGTCATCACGCTCTCGCCCTGGGCAAGGTGCGCTATTGCTTCCTCTTGGAACGGGTCGAGGGGGAAGGGATAGCGAGCGCGGAAGTCGGCTAGGAGGGCGGATGCTTCCTCTTCGTTGGGCGTCTGCGTTTCGGTGTCTGGCGTCTGGGTAGGTTGTTTGGGTTTTCTTGGCATGCAGAGAGAGCTAGTAGCAACTAGCAAGACGGTAGCAAGCGCCTAAGCGGCCTGATCATGGCTCTTGACGGCGGATGCCTGGTAGCTTTTCAAAGTCAACATCGAACGAATACACAGTCTGAGAACCGACCTGCTGCATAGCCGCAACGATAAGGGCGTCTCCGAAATCGAGTTTCTTGGGTCCGTACCCATAAAGAGCGAGGGCAGCAAGCACGCTACGTCGGTTGTTTACTCGAAAGCCGGGCAAGCGCACAAGAGGAATAAGCAAATCAGCAACTTTCTGCCGAGGGAGATGGTAGAGGTGGCGAGAAGAGAGGACAAAGACTGCATCCGCTATCACCGTATCAGGTGCGGCTACTGTCAGGTTGCCCTGCTCTACTTGCTCGAATAGCCTGGCTGCCTTCTCCTGCTTACGAGGGTCATCGCCGGTCAGAAACCTGATGATAACATCGGTGTCTATAAAAGGGTAAGCCATAGACGGTATGCTTACTCAGTATCGGTAGATTCTCTTAGGTGGTCTTCACGGGCGATGTCGAGCATCTCCTCCCAGTTCAACGGCTTTTCCTTCAAACCCAGCGTACCGGCAGCGCCTCTGAGAGACGACACATCACGATAACGAGGAGCCTTGACCCTTACGACGCCCGCATCCTCGATTACGAAGGAAAGCTTATCTCCTTCCCTGATATTCAGGTGCTTCCTCACCTCGGCGGGGATAGTCACCTGGCCTTTACTCGAAACAGTAGAGACGATTTCCTTCATACCATGCACTTCTTTCATGTGAGGATTACTTCTAAGAGGTGTAAAGCGTGGGCGCGTATGTAAGGTAATGATAGCAGATTCCTTACTTCCCGTCAACCGAGCAAGCTGTCGAACGGCGCGAGTGTAATCCCGACGGAGCAATAGCTAAGTGGAAAGGATCGCTACACGGGCAACTACTTCTATTGCCAGCCGCTAGCCGTTAGATATTTATTCATGATATAGCTGAATGCTATTGGGCGAGAGAAGCATGCGCCCGCTGTGGCTAACAGCGGTTCGGGCGTGCGAGCCACAACGTTCTGTAATTTCAGCAGTGCCGCGTGGAACCGAGCCTGTCGCTGCGCGACCTCTCTATAGCGCGATCTGGCTTCATCGGCTGTTATTCGCCCGCTCAACGCGTCGGCGAGAAGCCGTCCACACTCGACGCCAAAGTAGATAGCAGTGCGAATGCCCTCTGCTGTCAACGGCAGGCACTGCCCGGCTGCATCGCCCACGACGAAAAGTTCCCCGTCCACCGGCTCTTGCCATCGGATTCCCATGACCCCTCCATGCGTTGAGCCGATCTGTAAGCCAAAGCATTCCAGGAAGCGGTCCAAGACCGGGCCCAGCCGCGCGCCATTCTCAAAGGAGCAGACGCCGATGCGGGTATTCTCGCCACAGGGGAAGATCCAGGCGTAGCCGTTACGCACTATTCGCTTTTGGAAATAGAAGTGCAGGCCGGGGCCGACAGCCGGGCGCACCGGCAACTGGGTCTCGACGCCATAGCCCATCGTTTGCAAAGAGCGGGCCGGTTGTGTGCGTCGCTGGCTCAGGGATTGCCA
>JBBSGN010000471.1:0-3458 GCA_038254085.1 Chloroflexia bacterium
CCGACCCTATCCGCCTCTTCCCCAACCGCCGCGACGGCGCAGCCGATCCCGACCCGGTGGGCGTGCAGGGTGTGGTGACGATGGTGTTGAAAGCGGGTGCGTAAAACGTAATGCGTGACGATAGGTTGGGAGGCGTGCGGTGGATGGGCAGGTGACTAAGGCGAGTGTGCTGGACGCGATACAGAAGGGGCGCACTGAGTGGGATGCGTTGCTTGCCGAGGTCGGTGAGGAGCGGATGACGCTTCCAGGCCCGGACGGCTGGTCGGTGAAGGACGTAATCGCCCACAATACCTGGAATGAACGCGAGATGGTGAGGCTTTTGGGCGACCACGTGCTCAATCCTTCGGATAGCGACCGGCTCTGGGAGATGACTACTGACCAGCGCAACGAAGAGATTTACAAGATGTACCGCGACAAGCCGCTAGACGAGGCGCTTGCGGAAGACCGCCGCGTTCACGAACAGTTGGTACAAGCGATGGAGCATATGGAAGACGCGGATATGACCGACCCGGCTCGCTTCCCTGGTATGCCCCCTGATTGGGAACCCTGGAGGATCATCGCGGGCTGCACCTTCAACCATTACCCGGAACACATAGAGCCAATTCGAGCCTGGTTGGAGTCCTTTGATAAGCCACAACGAGTTAATGAGTTCTTGAAATAGCTAATCCGAGGTCGCTACTATGGCAATGCGAGACATCTTAGACCGCCAAGCCAACAGCATAGAGTACGTATTGCATACGCACGGTATCCGGGCGCAGATAGACGGCGGTAGACTATCACCCCGCCTGGCCCATTACCATTTGATGCTGCCGCCGGGCGTGCGAGCCTCCCAGCTTGCCCCTATCGTGCCCGAAATGGCCGACGCGCTCGGTGTGGTGTCGTGCCGCCTTGCTTCAACAGAGGAGGGTGCGTATGTAGAGGTGCCACGCCCCGACCCGGTGCCGGTGCGTCTCCTGCCCCTCGTGCAGCGCGTGGCCGACATAGTGCCACCCGCGACCGCCACGCTGGGCCTGGATACCGAGGGCACGCCCCTCCTGTTGCGCCTTAACTCGCCCGACGTTGACCCCATTATCCTCTCCGGTAGCCGAGGTTCGGGCAAGAGCAGCCTGCTTAGAGGCATGGCGTTGTCGCTCGCGCTGCACAACTCGCCCGACAACTTGCGCCTGCTGCTGCTCGATGCCACCAACGAAGCCACGTTCCGGGGGCTGGAAACGCTGCCACACCTGGCGTGCCCCATTTTGCATGGGCCGGTCGAGTCGCTTCTCTCCCTGCGGTGGGCCTTGCGCGCCCTGTCTCGTCGCGCCCACACCTCGTCGGCGGACGAGCTTTTTGCCGGTGAGCTTTTCCTTGATGACGGCGAGGACGAGCCTGTCTTCGAGGATACGGAGCCGGGCGCTGAGGGGCCTGCGCTGGTGGTCATGGTTGACGGGGCGGACGAGCTTTGCGCGACCGGCAATCGCGCCCACGACGCCGAGGCCGCCGACGCTTTGCGGCGACTGCTGGCAGGCGGCAATTCGCAGGGCATTCATATCGTCATATCGGCTGAACGTCCTGAGCAGGTCGTGAACGCGGCCACCGGCTGGGGCGCGCGCATCGTGGGGCGCGTGCCCTCGCCCGACGCGGCGCGTAGGGCCACCGGCGTGAAGGGGTCGGGCGCGCAGGGCTTGCTTGGAGCGGGCGATTTCCTGGTAGCCCTCAACGCCGAACTGATTCGCTTCCAGGCCGGTGAACTGTCGGAGGCCGAGGTAGCTAAATCGGTGGACTTGATCCGCTCGTGCGCCCGCGCCCAATCCCAACCTCAGGCCGAGGAAGATCCGGTCTTTAGCCGCCCAGGCCCACGCGCCCTGGAATCACCACGCCCGCTTAGGAGGGGTTGGGCGGGAAAGTGACGACCGACGACAGACGACCGAATGACACGCGATACCTTAATGTGTCACTTATAGTAACCGATTTGATAATCACCGACGGCAGTGACCGGTCGTCGGTCGTCACTCGTCCGTCGTCTGTACAGAAACAGAGAGTCAGCACAAGAGTTACAGAGAGCTAGAGAGTGAGGTGTTAGAGCTATGTGTGTACCAAGAACAGGCCGCTGGAGAGATTCCTTGCGGCAAACCCTTCGACGGGTGTATGAGCCTACCACCCGTATGCCGGTCCCCTGGTTCCTTTCGGGGGATGCCGCGCTGGCCTTGCAGGGCGTGGATGTCGAGCCTGAGTGCGTCGAGTTCCGAGCCATTTCCCCCTATGCAGTGGCTTATTTCGCGGGCTTCATGAAGCCGTATGAGGCCCCGGCCAACATGGCGACCATCGTTTACAGGCGCGGCGGTAACCTCGTCCCCTCCGATAGCTGGCGCTCGAATATCCACCAGCGCGTCGTGGCGTGGAGCGTTGGAGGCCGCGCTACCTGGCTGGGCCGCTGGCACATAGAGCGTGACACCGTGCAGACCTCATACGTCCGCAGCATCTACCCTGACCCCATCGGAGCGGCCACCCGCGCAAACATCAAGCGGGCGCATTTCGAGGGCATGCAAGTGCCGGTAGTGCCCCTTGAGTTTCTGCTGGCCGACAGCGCCCTCCGCAACCAGACCCATCTTACCCACCGCATTCTCCACGCTATGCGCGTCTCCGGCCACGACCCCGATAACATGCGCGCCGCCCTGGAACTGATGCCTCCCGACAAAAGCTTCCGCCTCCGCCGCCTCCTCGAAATCGGCCCGGTGGCGAAACAGTTATGAGTTATGAGTTATGAGTTGAGGTGACTAATTCAAAACTCATAACTCATAACTCATAACTAACGAAGTCCCTCGTCTCTGGTGAGCTTATGGCTTATAATGGTGCTGTAACATATTGCAGGTGGTTGATTGTTACTTGCGGGTGGTATGCAAAAACTAACAACTCGCAACCGGCAACTAACAACTTCGAGAGGACAGCGCCGTGCAGCGGAAGACCGGCACCATAGACGATATTCAGGCAGCGCCCGCACGCCCACCGGTGGAGCTAGACGGCGACCAGACGGCCATCCAGGCGGTAGTGTCTGTGCCCGCGCCCGCCGACAGCCGCACGCGGCCCAGGGGGAGCGCGCCTGAACCCACTTCACCTCGCGCCCTCAATATACGCCAGATCACGCATGGCGGCATAACCTGGGTGGACATCGTTCATCCGGGCCAGGCCGAGATAGACTGGCTGCGCCGCAACTACGACTTCCACCCTTTGCATCTGGACGACACCCTCTCCAAGATACAGCGCCCCAAGCTCGATGACGCGGACGATTATACCTTCCTGGTCATGCACTTCCCCGTCTACTCCAAGCTAGTGCGCGTCACCACGCCCAGCGAAGTGGACATCTTTATCGGCGCTAATTACCTCATCACGGTCCACGCGGGCAACTTGAAGCCGCTCACCCGCTTCTTCAAGCAGTGCATGGAAGATCCCGCAGCGCGCTCCGCCGCCATGTCTCGCTC
>JBBSGN010000472.1:0-3446 GCA_038254085.1 Chloroflexia bacterium
AGCTCGTTGTCAAGTGCCCGCGCGGACGAGCAGGGTCTATTCATTTCCGGCATTTGGGTGCGGATAGAGGGCGCGATAAATCACGCCCCTACAGAGGATGTTTGTGTAGGGGCGCGATAAATCACACCCTCTATCATTACCGCACCGCCATCCTTGACCGCCATCCTTGCGAAGGCTGATGCCGGAAAATGAATAGACCCCACGTGGGCGAAGTTCCAGCATATCACGCGTTGACGACCCACTACCCGTCTGGTACAATATGACAGTCACGGACACGGAAGCGATCCGGCAGGATGAGGAAGCCGTCTTGAAAACGGTTGGGCCTTTATAAGCCTTGGGGGTTCGAGTCCCTCCGCTTCCGCCCTTCTTATATCGCCCCTATCGTTTCCACGCCTCCGATTCCGAAGTTGTCAGCCCTCGGCGTGACTGTGCTTGTGGATGGGCAGACGGTGCCATAAAACGACTGACGACCGACGATGCTCAATTATGGGTTATTCGTTACCGGCTATGTCTATTATTTGTCGTCAAAGGAGAGACCAATGGACCGTAAAGAGGTATGGGCCAGTGGAGCGGCTTACGAGCCTTATGTGGGACGGTGGAGCCGCCTGGTGGCGCGGGAGTTTTTACAGTGGCTGCGCGTGCCGCCTGGATGCCGGTGGCTAGACGTGGGCTGCGGCACAGGCGCACTAACGCAGACCGTCCTCGGCGTGGCCTCGCCCTCAGAGGTAGTAGGCGTTGACCCTTCCGCCGGGTTCATCGGGTACGCGCGCGAGCAGACACAAGATAGCCGGGCGTCATTCGTGGTGGGCGACGCGCAGGATTTGCCCGAAGAAACAGGCACTTTTGATGCCGTGGTGTCCGGGTTGGTGCTGAACTTCGTGCCGAGACAGGACCGTGCAGCGTCCGAGATGGCGCGGATAGCACGGGCGGGCGGCGTGGTGGCCGCCTATGTGTGGGACTACGCAGGCGAGATGCAACTTACGCGCTACTTCTGGGACGCGGCTGCTGCTCTTGACCGCAATGCTATCGAGCTTGACCAAGGCAGACGCTTCCCTATCTGCAAGCCGGAGCCACTCGCCGATCTCTTCCGCAACGCTGGTCTGCAAAACGTCGAAACGCGGACTATTGACGTGCCGACCAACTTCCGGGGCTTCGACGATTACTGGACGCCCTTCCTGGGCGGGCAAGGCCCTGCGCCCAAGTACGCCACGTCGCTGGACGACGAGCGCCGCGCCGCCCTCCGCGAATATCTACGCACCCATGTGCCTACCGACCCCGACGGCTCCATACACCTGATAGCCCGCGCCTGGGCAGTGCGCGGCACCAAACAGTAAGTAAACAAAGGAACCTCAACATCCCTTCCCTGGGCGGTGTTGAGGTTCCTTTGTTTAGCCGGATTTCGGTCTGCGGACTGATTGACGCAGAGCCTAGCGGTTTGATATAGTGTAAGGAATCCCCAAATAACAGGGGAGGTAACTGATTACGCAAATGACCGGAGGAATGAAGAGGAAGCTATGGCTACAGCAGAGAAAGCAGAATCGAAGGGTTTTGGGCAGGCACTGGCGAACAAGAGCAGCGATTTCCCGGGGTGGTATAACGACGTGGTCATGCGGGCGGAACTGGCCGAAGACGCGCCGGTGCGCGGCTGCATGGTTATACGTCCTTACGGCTTCGCCCTGTGGGAGAACTCGCGCGATGAGCTTGACCGCCGCTTCAAGGAGACCGGCGTGGTCAACGCGGCCTTCCCCCTGCTCATACCCCGCAGCTTTCTGCTGAAAGAGGCCGAGCACGTCGAGGGCTTCGCGCCCGAAGTCGCCTGGGTCACTATAGGTGGCAGCGAGGAACTTGAAGAGCCCCTAGCCATCCGCCCCACCTCCGAGGCTATCATCGGCCCGATCATCGCGGGCTGGATACAGTCATACCGCGACCTGCCTCTGCTGCTCAATCAGTGGGCTAACGTCATGCGCTGGGAGAAGCGCCCACGCCTATTCCTCCGCACCACCGAGTTCTGGTGGCAGGAGGGGCACACAGCCCACGCCACGGAGGCTGAGGCCGAAGACCGCACATTGCAGATGCTGGAAGTGTACCGCTCGTTTCTGGAAGATCACCTGGCTATCCCGGTAATCGCGGGGTTGAAGAGCGAGAGCCAGAAGTTCCCCGGTGCGCTCCGCACATATACAGTCGAGGCGATGATGGGCGACGGCAAGGCGCTACAGGCGGGCACGTCGCACAACCTGGGAGACCACTTTGCCAGGGCTTACGACGTGATGTTCCTCGATGAGAACAACGAGCGCCAATACGCCTGGACCACGTCCTGGGGAATGTCCACGCGCATTATCGGCGCGTTGATCATGGTGCATGGCGACCAGCAGGGCCTGATCCTGCCTCCTCACGTGGCCCCCTTCCAGACGGTGATAGTACCTATCTGGCGTAAGGACGACGAGAAGGCTGGCGTAATGTCGGCGGTAGACCGCGTGGCCGTTGATTTGAAGAAAGCGGGCGTGCGAGTGAAGGTGGACACCTCGGAGCACAAGACCGCCGGGTGGAAGTTCAACGAGTGGGAGCTAAAAGGCGTGCCACTGCGTATCGAGATCGGCCCACGTGATGTGCAGAACAACAGCGTGACGGTAGTGCGCCGCGACAACCGCGCCAAAGAGCCTGTGAGCATGGATAACGTGACCCGGCGCGTGCCCACACTCCTCGATGAAATACAAAATGCCCTCTACCAACGCGCCCTTGAGTTCCGCAACGCCAACAGCCGCCACGCCGCCACGTTCGATGAGCTGGCGAAGGGAATCGAACAGCGCCAGTTCGTAGATGCCTTCTGGTGCGGCGACCCGGCCTGCGAAGAGAAGATCAAGCAGGAGACCAAGGCCACCAACCGTTGCATGCCCCTCGACCAGCCGAGCGACAGCGGCCCTTGCGTGGCCTGCGGCAAGATCAGCAACACCCACGCGATATTCGCAAGGGCGTACTAGAGCGAGTCGTGTTTTGAAAAAGCGGATCAGCACTTAGCGTGAGGTTTACCCAGGGCGTGTCTGCCTCTTGTTCTCGTGTTGGGAAATCTAACAGATTTTGCGGACACGCTTTGGAAATTACATGCTATGATGCGGGTGCTATTACACAACTCACGGGGTGCTCGGCCGCACACTATCCAGGCAAAGAGCGGTAACGCGATGGCAGCAAGGACTTCCAAACGTAGCGACTATAAGAGCTTGGGCTTGCTAAGCCCATTTCTTGGCTTATACATGGTGATGCTAGCACCACTTGTGGCTGCGTTCCTTGCCGTTTTCTGGTTAATACAATACAACGGGGCCGCCTCAATGGGTGCGAAGGCTCTGCCGCCGCTTTACCACAATGCCCAACAGGTAAGGGACCAACTTACATCTACGGAAGGGGAGAAAGACATTAGAATAGTGTCTTTCGTAACCGACGACAAGCCTGAT
>JBBSGN010000473.1:0-3444 GCA_038254085.1 Chloroflexia bacterium
CCGGCCACCAGGTAGACGGCAGGTTTGGGCCCAGGGTGGACGCTGCTCCCCAGGCGCACGAGCCAAAGGTGGCGTGCGCCCTCCCACGAGGGGCCTGCGTCGCTGAGGGACGCTATCTGCGGGTAAATTTGGCTATGTCCTGTAGGGTGGCCTGTATCTGCTCGTTGGTGTGGTAACAGGCGGGGTCCCATGATGGAGGCGATGGAGGAGCGTTAGGAGGTTGGGCAGTAGCAGGGCCGGCCCCGCTTAATAGCATCAACAGCGCGATTGCCACCAGAGGCAAAGCAAACAGCTAGCAGACATGAGCGACACCCCTATTGTAGGACAATAAGTTGAGAAGAGTTGTTCCGAGTTAGGGTCCCAGGCTACCAGGCTGGGGTGATACGGGGACTTATAGTAGGCAATTATACCTGTATTGCCGCTTGAATGCAATACCTATTAGTAGGTATTTCGGATTCAACCTATATGGGTTATTTAGAATGGGTTATTTAGAAGCCATCCCCAGTATATCAGCTTAGGTAGTTGGTTCCTTTCCAATGGACCTCTCGTTTTTGACATAGCTTCTAGTGAGTCCTCCAAACGCGTTATTTAACAAGGCTATAGTTGCTCAACGCCTAGTTGTTAGGGGTCAGGGGTTAATGGATAGTGCCCAGTTGTGCCCACTGCCTATTTTCTGGTTACTGGTCGCTTGCAGGGCGCCGATTTCCAGTTGGTATGTTACTTGTTCGCCGGGGGCCAGGTATGTGAGGCGGTTCTCCTCGCACAGAACGCGGCGCGAGGTTCTCCACTGGTTGGTTCCAGGTCGCACACCCGCCCCGCTTCCCTTCGGGAATTCTAAATTATGAATTACGATTCCAATTCATAATTCATAATTTAGAATTCGTTTGTGCGCCTCTGTGTTTAGTTTGTTGTCAGCGATAAGTAGCTGGGCCGCATGTAGAGGAGTTGAAAGTCGGTGCGTAGCATATTGTGATAGGATGGGTTGGGGTGTTCAGGCGTGTCCGCGCCCGTTTCGCTCGTCACCCACCGGCAACCCAACTCGGCGGCGTCCTGGATGCGTTGCACCATGATCGCGCCCTGGCCTCCGCGCCTGTGGTGCGAAGGCAATGTGGCAGCCATGCCCAGCCAACCGACGCCGTTGTGGGTAAAGAGCGCGCCCGAGGCTACGGGCAGATCGCCGTCAAAGGCCAGGTAGTGCCGCCAGCCTGGTCGCCCTACCGTTGCGGCGATCCATGGCGCCGCGAAGAGCGGTATGGCGAACCCTGCGCACACGACCTCACCGAAGGGCCTGGCGTATTCTTGACCGATGCGCACGATCTTCAGGTCGGTAGGGACGGCAGGCCCGGTAGGCGGTGGCCAAGAATATGCCAGCCCTCGGTAGACTTTGGGGTTGTTATCACCAAGCTGCATACCACGTGCCTCCAGCCACTCCGGCAGCGCGGCAGGTTGGGCTATAGGGCTAAGGGAAACCCTGAAGCCCACACCCGCCTGCTTATAGGTGGCCGCGATGCCGTCCAGCATCTGCTCTGTCGCAGGCTCGGCGATGCCGAGACCCAATACCTGGTTCAATAGCCATGTATTGAGCGCGCCGAGCACAAGCACCGACGCGGAGCCTGCCAGTTGCAATTGCACGCCATATTGCCTGGCGAAGTCGGGCGGGGCAGCCTTGTAAATGTCGGCCCATGCGCTGGCCTCGCACATCTCTGTCAGGTAGGCTATCTCTCTTCTGTCTGTCCGTGACATCATACTGCATCCTCCGCGAGTACCGAGTACCGAGTTATCTCCACCTATCACCCACTCGGTACTCGGTACTCGGTACTCGGTACTCGGTGAACAGCGGCGACAGGGTGGGGTAGAGGGAGCGATAGACGGGGTAATAGTCGGCGTAGACGGCCCTGTCCGGCCTTGGCTCGACCCTGTCTGTGACGCGGATGGTGGTGGCGCAGGCTTCGGGCGCACTCCTGTAGACGCCCGCCCCGACACCGGCCAGCAGCGCGGCGCCGAACGCCGCACCCTCGGTGATGTTGGTGAGGACGATCTCCGAGTCGAATACGTCGGCCAGTATTTGCCGCCAGAGTGCGCTCTTGGCCCCGCCGCCGGAGGCCCGTACCTGGGTAATCTCGACGCCCATTGCCCTCATTAGCTCAAGGGAGTCGCGCAGCCCGTAGGCCACGCCCTCCAACACCGAGCGGACCATGTGCGGTTTGCCATGCCGCAACGTGAGGCCGAAGTAGACCCCGCGCGCGTCCGGGTCGGGATAGGGCGTGCGCTCGCCCGACAGGTACGGGAGAAAAATTAGGCCTTCGGAACCGGCGGGGGCTGTGGCAGCTTCGGCGGTAAGGAGGTCGTAGGCGTCCGCGCCGCTCGCCTCTGCTATCGCTTTCTCCTCACCGCCCAGGGTATCACGGAACCACCGCAGGCAGCCCGCCGCCGACAGCATAACGCCCATCAGGTGCCAGCGCCCCGGCACTGCATGGCAGAAGGCGTGCAAGCGCCCTTGCGGCTCTAGCAGAAAGTTGTCGGTTGAGGCAAACACCACGCCGGACGTGCCGAGCGTAACCGAGATAGTGCCTTGCTGCACGACGCCGCTGCCCACCGCCTGCGCCGCCTGGTCACCCCCGCCCCCCACAAGCGGCGTGCCCGGCACAAGTCCGGTCTCCTCAGCCGCAGTCCGAGAGACCTGCGCGGAGAGCACAGTCGACTCGAAGCAAGGTGGCAGCCAATCGGGTGGTATAGCGAGGAGGGATAGCATCTCGGTTGACCACCGGCGGCGCCTGACATCAAAGAGCGAGGTGCCGGAGGCGTCTGATACTTCGGTTGCGTACTCGCCGGTGAGGAGGTAGCGCACGTAGTCCTTAGGCAGCAAGACATGCTTTATCCGCCTGTAGAGTTCCGGCTCGTTCTCTAGCACCCAGGCGATTTTGGGGGCGGTGAAGCCGGGCAGCACCCGGTTGGCGGTAAGTTCGAGGCACCGCGCCTCGCCGCCCGCCATCTCGGTTATCGCCGCGCATTGTTGGGCCGTACGCTGGTCGTTCCACATGATACAGGGCCGCAGCACCTCTCCCCGCTCGTCGAGCAGCACCAGGCCGTGCATCTGCCCGGTCAACCCTATTCCGGCTATCCGGCGCGCGTCCACGCCGCTCGTGCCCAGCACCGCGCGCACCGACCTCACCGTAGCCGCCCACCAATCGGCGGGGTCTTGCTCGGCCCAAAGCGGGCGCGGCGTGCTAAACGCGTACTCAGACGTAGCCGACGCGATCACATTGCCGCCCACGCCAACCAGCACAGCCTTGCTGCCCGATGTGCCTATGTCTATCCCTAGCAGTAGTTGGTCGGTCATTGTTAGCTGCGAGTTGTGTGGTTGGGGGGGGGGGTGGGGTGTGGGGGGTGGGTAGTTGTTATGTGTAAACACAAAAAACAACACCCCAAAAACCAAAACAGAAC
>JBBSGN010000474.1:0-3440 GCA_038254085.1 Chloroflexia bacterium
AGGAGATATTGGTGGGCTGGAGGAGTTGGTGCGCGAGCACTATGCGCAGGCAGCCCGTGCCGCCTACCTCATCGTCCGCGACCGCGCCCTGGCCGAGGACATAGTACAGGCCGCTTTCGTGCGCGTTTACGAGCGCATCGGCCAGTTCGATGCTAATCGTCCCTTCGCTCCCTGGTTCATGCGTAGCGTGGTGAACGACGCGCGCAAAGAGAGCATGAAGCGCGAGCGTTACACGCCAATAATGAAGACGCGGTGGCCCTGCCCAGCCTGGACGCGCCGCTGGATGACTTGGTGGAAGCGGCGGAGACCAGCGAGGCCGTATGGGACGCGCTGGGCAAGTTGTCGCCCAACCAGCGCACCGCTATCGTTTTGCGGTACTACCTCGACATGAGCGAGGCCGACATGTCAGACAGATTAGAGTGCCCACCCGGCACGGTCAAGTGGCGGCTGCACGCTGCCAGGGAGCGCCTTCGCCGCATCCTCCCCGCGTGGGTTGGGCGCGCCGAAGAGGACGAACCGCCAACGAAGGGCGCTGGGCCGCTGTACAGCGTGCAGCCCGCCAAAGAAGGAGATAAATAATGGACGGCAAGACCAAAGAGCGATTGCTTGCGCAGACCCTGCGCGAGCATGCTGCCACAGCAATCCCATCGGACTTGGACCCCTGGCCCGCCATACGAGGGCGGCTGCGGCCACAACGCGCCTCGCGCCCCAGGCTTGGGCTGCCTGCTACCCGGCTCGGCTGGGTTGTGGCCGTATTGGCCGTATTCCTTGCCGTCAGCGGCGCCGCCTACGCCGTCGTGCCGGTGTTGACCAGGGCCTTTCAGATGGAAGCCGGGTTGCAGCATATAGAGGAGTCTAACCTGGCGAAGCAACTCAACCTAAGCCAGACGATTAACGGGTGGACCGTGAGCGTGCAGCGTGTTTAGGCTGACGCCAACCGCATTGTAGTCGGCTATACAAACACCGGCCCCGACTCCTGGAACATAGAAGCGACCGGAATACGGCTAACTGACGACAAAGGCACAGTCTTCCCGGAAGCAGGCGGAACGGGAGGCGGCATCGAAGGCGGCACCGGAGGGTACGTCGGCTCGTTTGACACAGCAGCGTTGCAGGATGCCCCTTCGACGCTTAATCTGCATCTGATGATGAATCTACTGGCTATCACACCACCGTCCTCTACTCCTCCGGTGGCTAAACAGACCGGCCCATCAAGTTGGGCTGTTGAGGTCCAGCCGGCGCATGAAGAGCAGGTGGGCGGGCCGTTCAACTTCAGCTTCAGCGTGCCATTCATCCCCGCCCGCGTTGCCCAACCGGACCAAACAGTAACGGCATCCGGGGTGGCTATGGCGTTGGAGCGGCTGTCAGTCACCCCCTCGGAGACGCGGGTCTTCCTGCGCTACGATCCCCCCAATGGGCAGACGGAATTGGATTGGTATCCCATCGTGGAGATAGAAGGCGCTATGCAGAGCGTGCAAGGGAGCCGCAAGTTGAGCGACAACACCTGGTCCTACAGCTTCTTCGCGCCGCTGTACGACAGGCAAGGAGAATGGACCGTCACAGTGAAAGAACTGGTCGGCATGGAGCCTGTGCCCAAGATGCAGCCTGGGGAGCAGCCCAAGCAGGTGCGGCTGGCAGGCCCCTGGGTGTTCCACTTCACTGTGCCACCTGCGGCAAAATAGTAAGGCCCGAAACCCGTCATGGGGCGTGCGATAGATGTAGAGGCGGTTCGCGAACCGCCTCTACATCTGCAGCAAGACGGCAAGTCGTCGGTGCTAGATATTCCGGCGAACAAGTCTAAACCCAGCAAGCATTGAGGCGAGTGCAAGCAGGACAAGACCGATTAGCGCAGCCGCCTGCCCGCCGTTGCCGCCGGTGCCTGGCATACCAGGTGTTGGGCCACCTCTTATACCGCCTGCTCTGGTCAGGCTGGTAGCGTCCGCACACGAGACGTACGTGCCCACATCTGTAGCCGATTTGTGTACGTTGATCGCGTACTACCCGGACATGAAGTCGGCCAGGGTGAACGAGACAGTGGTCTGCGACGTGCCATTCACCACGCTATTGAGCGGGATCAGCGGCTTGGGGTCAAGGTTGGCGCAGGTGCCTTTATGGATGTGGGCAGGCTGGGGCGCGGCAGTCCCGTTCGACAAAACTATCATCACCGTTAGCTGACCATTGACTTCACTGAGCGTCGCGCTGCCGCTCTCGCTTGAGCCGTTCTGCTCGTTCATGGTGATTGTGCCGATGTTCTGGCCTGGATTGACGGGCTGGGCGGCTGCTGATCCAGCCGCACCGGTCCTCGGCACGCCGGGCACCGTGTCGGGAATGGGGCCTGGAGAGATCGCCCTAACCTCGCAGGGGCCGGTTGGCGCGTTGTAAATGCTGGTGTCGGGGTGGCAGGTGCAGTAGGAGTTGTCTACCACCCACCCATAGGCCTGGTGAAACACCTCAAACGTGATGTTATACGAGACGGCCCCGAAGTCCCACTTCGTGTCTATGCGTGCTTTTCGCCCATCGTTGTCTAGCTGCTTGATCGAGACCGAGCGCGGCGGGTTCTGGCTGCGGCTGACGATGTTACCGTTCTCTGTGGCGCTCGTTATCCGGTTCTTAAGACGGTCAGCGATGGGGCAATCGACAACCCGCCCACTGAGGGCATTGCAGGCGTTGCCGCTCGCCGATTGGTCGTAGAAGGGCGTAACCGCGTCATCACGGCCTGCTCTGCCGAGGCGGCTGCGGCGATTGCGCTAGGTGCGATGGCCCCAGGTAAGCATAACAGTGCAGCGATAAGCGGGACGGAACTGATTATTCGTATTCTTGTAATCGTAATTCGCATCCTCGTGCCTCCTTTATCATTTGACTAAATATCTTGAAACCACTTTGGTATAACGGTTACTTCCTCAATCATTTTCACCTCCACGCCTAGCCTAAGTTCCCTGAGTTTCTCCAGTAACCTATCTCCGTCTACAAGGTCAACAGGGGGAGCTCCGTCGCGTGTGGATTCCAGCCTGGCATCACGGCTAAACTTTCCGGTTGTAATCACTAACCCCCGATCTGCTCTGCCAATCATGGCGCCGCGAAAATCACGAATGATGCCTGGACCGACGATGCCCTGGAAACGCTTGCACTGAAATAATACGGGGAAACTTAGCAAACCTCCAATTTGCACCAAACCTACTCCATCAATACCACCGTCACCCGCCCGACCCGTTACACGAACTTGGGTAAAGCCAGACTCACGCAACAAGCGCTGGCATAAACGTTCAAATGCATCTGGCCTCAAAGCCAATAGGGTCTCTAATAGCTTTTCCTTCCACGTTTGCTCGAGTATGGCTTCTGCAACTTCAACAGGATCGGCATCGGATACGCTATAGGTGTCCTGACTAAGTGGTTTGGGCGCTCGACTCCTCTGCGATTGAAGGTGGCGCTTAACTTGTTGGGCA
>JBBSGN010000475.1:0-3439 GCA_038254085.1 Chloroflexia bacterium
AGGTCTCGATGTAGCTGTCCAGGCGCGCGGCGCTCGCGGCGCGAGCTATTTCGGCGTCGGTGGCTCCCGGCTTTGCCATGCCGATGTTCTCCCGCAGGGATGTGTCAAAGATGAAGGTATCCTGCAAGACCAGCCCGATCTGCCCGCGCAAAGAGGCAAGAGTGACCTCACGCAGGTTGTGCCCGCCGAAGAGGACAGCGCCCTGCTCCGGGTCCCAGAAGCGCACCAGCAAGTTGACGATGGTGCTCTTGCCTGAGCCGGAAGGCCCCACGACGGCGACGTTCGCCCCGGCGGGGATAGTGAGCGTAACGTCGTTCAGGATGGGCCGCTCGCTGCCATAGCCAAAGGTCACATGGTCCAGTTCTATCTCGCCGTTGAGTGGCGGCAGAGCTATCGCACCCTTGCTCTCTTCGACTGCCACAGGCTCGTCAATAAGCTCGTTCACCCGCTGCATCGAGCCGAGGGCCACCTGTATGGTCTGGCCCAGGCCCGCGAGCGAGCCGACCGGGCCGTACACCGAGGGAAGATAAGACATGAAGGCCAGCAGCGTGCCTATGGTGATATTATGCTCTATGACCAGGTAGCCGCCCGCGCCCAGCACCAGCACCTGGCCCAGGGTCACGGCCAGGTCGGTGCTTGTGCCGAAGAGCGAGTTTATCATGACCAGGCGCAGCCCGGCTTTGAAGAGGGAATGGAGCATCGCCTCGAACCGGGCCGTCGAGGACTTTTCGAGGCAAGTGCTTTGACAACGGCGTGCGCCGTGAGGCTCTCCTGGACCATGGACGCCACCCCGCCGGAGATCTCCTGGCGTGCGTAGCTGGCCTTTTGCAGCCGGGTACGCATGGCGAGATAGGCGAAGATGAAGATGGGCAGGACAAGTAGCACCAGCACCCCCAGCTCCCAACTGAGGAGCATCATCGCCACCCCGGCGGCGATGCCGCTTATCGTCATGTACAGGCCGGTGTTCACCACTGAGGCCATCGCGCCCTGCACGATTTGCAGATCGCTCGAGAGGCGTGTGATGATGTCGCCTACTTTGGCGTGCCCGTAGTAGTTGTGCGAGAGACGCTGCAAGTGCGCGAACATCTTGCTCTGCAAGCTACGCAGGATCATCTGGTTGATCCAGCTACTGATATACGAGCGGCGCATCGCTATCAGGGAGTTGAGCACGTAAAGCCCGAAAATGACCACGATAAAGACCAGTAGGCCGTTGAGGTCGCCCTGCGGTATGATGGTGTCTATGAGGTATCTTGTGGCGAGGGGGAGGATGAGGCCGTAAGCGAGTGAGAATAAGAGGTAGAGGAAGACTTCGGCCTGCCGCAGCCAGTAGGGCCTGATGAGGGGTACTATCTGCCGGAAGAACGCCCGGTAGGCGGTGCTGCCTCGCTGGTCCTTCTTCAGGTCCCACAACCAGCTCTCCTCAAGAGCGCCGAGCGGCTTCTGGTAGGCTGCCAGGTACGCCTGGTCGCTACGCTGTGGGTCGTAGGCTGCCCAGAACTGGCGCAATGTTGGAGCGCCATACTGCTCGATCAAATACCCGACGAAGGAGGTGGCCGCCGAACCGAATGAGCTATCGGGCGCGGCATCCGGGCGCGCTGCAACTCCATCCCCCGGCGGAGAAGCGCTCTCTGGCTGCCCGAATACCGTGGGCTGCTTGCCCTGCTCTAGCTGCTCGCGCATCCATTGCTGGGCCTCCTTGAGAGTTGGGCCGGCCCCGGTGCGCCCCGCCACCACACCCCCAATCCCCTCGACCATTACCCTCACACGTTCAGGGTCGGCCCCGAACCACCTGGAGAGCAGCCGCCGCATGACCGGGTAGGCCACGGGTTCTTCTGCGGCCTCCGGCTGCAATATGCGTACTATGGGGGCAAAAGCAGTGTGCCCGGCTTCTTTTCGTGGGCCGTTGCCGTTGCCGTTCATGGCGGCATGGAGGGGGTGATCAGCCGGGACGGGGGTCCCCGCCACTGCGTCAACCAGGTATATTTCCAGGGGGCCGGCTGCAACCTCCGCTTTTGGTTCCAGCAGCTTTTCAAGCGCTTCGGCTGCCCGCTCGGCGTCTCGTAGCTCGGCAGCCGCACGCCGGACCGCATACGAGCCTTTTTGCCCATACACGGTGATATGCTTGCCTTTATAGGCAGTCCAACTGATGGAACCGTTGTCGTTAGTTTGCATCGTAGGGGTTCGGCTTTGGCCCACTTGGGCGAGTATTGACCATCATCTCACTGTCTCCTCTTGGGGGAGACAGTGAGATGATGGTCAATTGGACTTCGAGGCGGCAGTCGCTCGCGCCATCGGCTGGCGGCAGCTAATGCGATATACCTGTTAGAACTTATTTTCGGAGCCGCCCTCGAGGTTGCCACCGCCTGCCCCTTCGAGGTTGCCACCGCCTGCCCCTTCGAGGTTGCCACCGCCTGCCCCTTCGAGGTTGCCACCGCCTGCCCCTTCGAGGTTGCCACCGCCTGCCCCTTCTGCAAAGGGTGGTCCAACAGGGCCCACCACCGGCCTCGTCAGGTTGAAGCCATAGCCGCTCACGTCCTCTTGCGCTTCACTGGTGTCGTCCGACTTGTTCTGGTTATCTTGATCGCTCATTTCAGTCTCCTTTCGATATGGTAACTGTTTGAATTCCTCTCAACGAGTGCAGGAGTGCCTGTGCCTTGCCTGGGTTGGTTATGTCCGGCTCCGGTGTGGCCTGTTCTCCTTACCCATTGTCCAAATTGTAGCGCCCTCAACGCCCAGGCGCAGCCAACTATTTTACCTCCCAGGTGTAAAATTGGATACACTTGAGCAGATGGGGCCGGCGCGCTCTTAACAAGGAGCGATTTGATGCCTATTTTAGCACCATGCTGGCCTGTTGTCAATAGGTGGTTCAAGTTGGGAGTGACGAAAAGAGGAGACATAATCTGTATATCTCCGGGGTCTCGCTGTCAATGGCACGAGTGAACAGCCGCCGCCGAGACAGCAGCGTTACAGCTGCGTCTCTCTTCTTTTCGTCACTCCCTTCAAGTTCAAGGTTCGAGGTTCAGGGTTCAAGGTTCAAAGAAATTGCCTTGAATTTTGAACCCTTCACTTCGTACGAGGGTAAGCTTTGAACTTTGAACTCCAGGGGTTACTGGCATCTCAGCGCCAGAGCGACGCGGTCGTGGACGGTTATACGGTAGCTGTGGTCCACAGATATGTAACCGTGATGCTTCAGGTCAACTAGCACCTGGTTGACGCGCACGCGGGTGGCCCCTATCAACCCGGCGAGGTCGCTCTGTGTCAGCCGGATGGGGATTATCGCGTCCCCCTTGTGGCCTGGCGCGCCGTACTCCTCTGCGAAGGTGAGAAGCTGCCGGGCGACGCGCCCATACACGTCGAGTGTGGCGAGCGACTGAATCTGGGCGTTGGCGATGCGTAGGCGGCGGGCGAGTATCTTGATGAGGTTGTGGCTCATGGCCGG
>JBBSGN010000476.1:0-3428 GCA_038254085.1 Chloroflexia bacterium
GCCACCCCGACTATGACTATTACAGCTACCCCCACGTCCAGTTACACACCTACGGACACTGCCACAGCCACAGCCACGGTTACAGCATCTCCCACTGCAACGATAACGGCGACGGAGAGCGCCACAGCCACCAACACAGCTACTGTGAGCGCTACCCCTACCATGTCCGCTACCCCTACCATGTCCGCTACCGCAAGCGCCACCCCGACTATGACTATTACAGCTACCCCCACGTCCAGTTACACACCTACGGACACTGCCACAGCCACAGAGACCACCGTGCCGAGCAATACCCCGACTATGACTATCACGGCTACCTCTACACTGACCTTTACGCTGACCACTACGCCAACCGACGTGCCGACATCCACCCCTACAGTGGCCGCGCTGCTCACCGTTACAGGTGTTGGTGTCGCTGAGGATACAACTGCGAAGACGGAATCAGCGTGCGCTCCTGTACCTATGCCCTCGGCATATGTTACCTGGCTAAATGAGGTGCCGCCAAGCAGCGATCTTCCTTCAAGTACCGAACGTCTTATCTGTCGAGAGACGGAGCGTATCGACCAATCTGGGAGGCAGGCGGAGGGCTCTGACTCGAATGTAGAGGTCTCTGCCTTATACTCTATGCCCGATTTAAGGCCTGACTTCGATGGCACGCTTCGGCAGATAGAGTGAATACGTGGCGAGTTATCGCATGCGCGAAAAGTTAGGGTCGGCGTAATGGCCACACACGCAAAACAATGGGTGAACAGGTTAGCTCACTCATTGTTTTGCGTGTGTGGCCATTACGCCGCTTATTGTAATATTAGCTGGCGCTCAAATGAACTGGGTGTCGAAGACCACATCGTCCAGGTAGACTGAATAGGTCTTACCGGACTGAAGCTCGCCGATTGTCAACCGCCCTATGGACCCGCTCCCCGACAAATCTATGGTAGTAGACAAATCACCTATAGATTGTCCATCGAGCCAGACCTCAGCGGTGCTCACCGGGCCATTAACTGCGAGGTGAAGCTCCAAAGAGTGCCATGAGCCGCCCGTAACGACAGTGGCACTCGTGACATTTGTGCCCGCCACATCGTTACGCAAAGCTAACTTGCCCGAGGCTGTGACGAACAGGCCGGCAATCAAGGAGCCTGTGGAGGTGCGGTACTTGAGTAGAGTGACGGTGCTTGAGTTACTGGCTATATTGAAGTACACACGAGCGTACCCGTTAGTGTAAGTGGTGGGCAGGTTCTTCTCTGCGTAAGTATTACCGTTTGATGTGTTGCCTTGAGCGGCGTACATTGCGCTAAGCACAACGGAGCTTTGCACGACAAGTCCACTGCTGTGAGTGGTCCAAGCAGAGAAATCGCCCGAACTAAACCGGTCGCTGAAAACAGCTGTGCGAGAAGGCGTTGAGACCACGGTGGGTGTGCTGGCTGGCTGCGTGTTGGTTGGAAGTGGCGTAGATGTACGCGTAGATGTGCGAGTAGACGTAGCGACGCCAGTAGGGGTATCGGTTGGAGCAGGCGTTGCCGTGCGAGAAGGAGTGCGTGTAGACGTGGGGGTAGCAGTAGAGCCACCGCCACCGGACCAGACATCGGTAATGGGGGAGGCGGTGCCGCTGTATCCTGCATAAGGCAGGGAGTACATGTCCTCTAACGTCCGTAGAATATTGTAGTGGTTGATGGTCTCCGAGTACTGCCCAGCCCTCACCATCGGTCCCACAAAGATGGTCGGTATCTGGTTGGCCTGGGTGAAATCGTCCTCATCAAACGTGACGATAAAGAGGCTGTTGTGGGTGTTAGCCCACTGCACGTATGGGTCCAGGCGGCTTTGTAGCCAACTGTCTCCCTGTTGTATCGTCCCGTCATGCATATCGTTGTTCATGTTAGGCGCGATTATTGCCACAGTTAGTAGCGTGCTGTAGTTGCTCGGGAAACTGGTATAGGGCATATTATCGGCGCTGGGCACATTAGTGAAGTTGGACCAAGGGTTATGCTTGCGGACATAACCACCAGCAGCCGAGCACACCAGGGAGCCTACGCTTGGCAGGTTCTCCGAGTAGCCCCCGAATGTCAGTCCCGCCCCGATAAGCTCACTCCCCAGGTTAGCCACCCCACTCCCAAAGGTATGCGGGCAAGAATCATCGGTCACTCCCTGGTTAGAGCCTGAGAACAGATCGAGGTAGTTAGGCTCGGAGGGGTGGGTAACGCCATGGGAGTTGGTGAAGAGAGCGCCTGAGTTAGCCAGGCTGTTGATGTAGGGTGCTGAGGGGGAGCCGATGATCTGCGAGTAGGAGTGGTTCTCCTCAATCACAATCACTACATGGTCAGGTCGCGGCACTCCTCCTGTCTCCGGTTGCGTCTCCTGTGCTTGTGCGAGCGGGACTGCGAATTGGCCCGAAGCGGCACCCGATGCAAATGATCGGGAAGCCGCGGCAGAGGACAGGGGGACCAGGGAGCAGGCAGCTATAATCAGGAATCTAACCCCATTCAGGGATCTGCCTCGATGCGTCATAAACCGCTTCCAGCCTTGGGTAGGGGGCGCTGACGCGCGCTTGCTACCCACAGTATGAGGATATTTTGAATATTGCTTGTTTCTGTTCAAGGTGATCTCCATGTTCTCACTACTCGTGGTTGCCGAGCCTGATTAACAGGGGAGAAGAGTTGTCTGGCGGCTGCGAATAAATATTGCTCAAGAGCTACTCTTCCATTACTGCCCGGCCAGAGCTATCGACTAGCTCTTCAGCGGATACGCGCCAAGGCGCGTTCGGGACATCCGGCTAAAGCTGAACGCTACTCGATTCGGTAGCATTGGCCTGGAGCAGGTTTGGAGTGCCAGGTGGCGTTGATCGAACCCTGCTCTGTGCAGTGCCGTCGGCGAGCAAAAGACGCAGCCGTCGTCGGGGTTAGAGTAGAGCTTAGTGATTTCAGGCCGTCTGACCGCTGAATTGGATATCCACTTGCTACTTCGGGCCTGCAGCCTTTTGCGTCGCCTTTGCGGCGACAAAAACCCCCCATGGCGAGAGACGCCAAAGGGGGACCCTTTGCGGTGCTGGCAACCGGACGATCTCCATGTGGTGGAGACTCCTGGCTTTGCGTACCGACCTCGCGATCGGGCTGCCTTTTCAGCGCCTCTTTCGGTGACCGGAGCGCACTGTTTCAACAGTGCGCTCCGGAACCGCGCTACTTTGCTATTTTATTGTATGCCAATTATAGGATAGACAGCGCAGACTAGCCATAGGCAAAAGGTCCTGCTGACCTGGGTATAAAGTCCTACGTAAATGCTAAACGTGGTTTGGTGATGCACGCTTGCAGATCTCCATTGGTACACACCCAGGGGATGCAGTCACCTACCACACCTCCTCTTACGCGGACCCTAAGGTGAGTACGGTGATCTCCGGACGGCAGCCGAAGCGAATCGGTATCCCCGCCAGTCCCACACCA
>JBBSGN010000477.1:0-3427 GCA_038254085.1 Chloroflexia bacterium
CGCTGTTTCCCCATTTGGAGGCCCTCTAGCGCGGTCGCGGTTGGTCCAGGCCCGTGAGATTGGCATCGGTTCTAGGACTGAACTCTCGGTTCCTGCCATGCTCGTGGCACCTATGCGTCACATGGTTTATGTCCTAGTTTGGGACGATCACAACATATTGTGTTTCCGCATAAAGATGCGGAAGCCTGGACGGCAAACAGCCTCCGCCAGAATCCCTTTGATCGCTCAGCTTCCAGCTTTGCCTGCAGCGGGATGCGCGTACCTGCATACCTGAGTACTCAAACACTCAAGTACGTGCTTTCAGCCAGCTGCTCAGAAGCTCCTCGACGAGTTCGCTAAACTCCCGTTCTTCCTGCAGTAAGGTGAGTTTCACCTGTTGGTGCGTATCTTTACGTATATAGGCAGAGACTTGCCTATATTCATCGTCACTCCGCTTTCCAACACTAGCAGCGCGGGCACGTCCTCCGCGGTCTCCCCTAGTGGCTGTATTGTCTCGATCTCGGGCTTTAAGCAGGTTGTCGAATTTGCCTTTGACCACGCAACACCTCCTTACCTATCCATACGTAATCTTCCCACCCCTGACATGCTCTGGGGTCTTTCACCTGGTATACCGGCACACCCTCAAGAGCGGCCTTCTGAAACGCTACGAGTCTTCGCACCTCTCCTTGGAACAGGGGGAGACCTGCATCGAGCAGCGTCGTTCGTGCCTGTTCTCCATCTCGGCTTGGACGTGGTGGTATCAGAGTGAGGAGGATTCGGTAGCGATTCGCTTCAATCTCCTCAAGAGTGTCCACCAGGAGCAGTAGGGCATCGAGGGCAAGGGCATCCGGAGTCGTGGGGATCACCAGAAGGTCGCACCCACCGGCGAGGGTTTCAAGATCCTCCCGATTTGGGCGGGCTTCGGTGTCTATAACAATGTGCTCAAACTCGCGGGCATAGCGTACGGCCTGTCGCTCATCCACCACCTTAAAGGGCAGCTGTCCTCGGCCAGCCCAGCCGGTGGCGCTCCGGTTTGGATCTCCATCAACCAATACCGTCGAGCCGCTCTGCCGAAGGTACGCTGCTAAATGCACAGCGGAGACAGTTTTCCCTACACCGCCCTTGAAGCTCGCTACCGTTACGATCATGCGTATAGTGTACGCAGGTACCTGAGTACTTGGCTACTCGAATTTTTGAATACTCAAGTACTTGAGTATTCACTGAACCTCCTCACTACGCCTGGTAGGAATAGCATCCCTTGGCCCAGGTACATGATTGATAGTAGGCTCTCCAGGAAGCACAACACGAATACAAAGGAGCAACAATGAATGAGTTCCCACTGTCACTAACGAATTACACCGCTCGGCAGGGCTTGAGCATCTCAGAGTTAGCAAAGTGTCTCGGGTACGCTCCCCTTGTCTTTGAAAAGATTGTAATAGGTTAAAACTGCCTGATACCTGTGGACTTCTTCATTCGAATCGGTGGAACTGGTCCCAGAGCTCAGAGGCTCGCCAAAGGGCCTGCGAAGAGGAGGGCAGGGTAAGAGACAGTGAGAGCCGCGAGAATCCCCTGTAAGCGCCTCCGATGATGAGGCTAAGGTAAAGTGAAAGTGCCAGCGGAAATAAAGCAGCCTTCCTGGTGGCGCCGAATGTTCGGGTAAGCTACTCTACAAAAAAGAGCATAGAAAAAGCGGCGGGCAATAGTCTTTTCGCCGAGACGCCGCCGCTTTGATGGATATTACCATACCATCGAAGCGAACCGCCGCACAGCCCAAAGGAGGCTTTGTTGGCGGGCAGACCGAAATTCACCCGTATCCCCAAGGTGGATACCCTGATCCAGTCCGGTGTTCCGACTGAGGTTATTCCGACCTATTGTGTCCTAGCAGATCACGCAAACAACAAAACAGGCCTCTGCTGGCCGAAGATGGAATCTCTAGCCCTGACCCTTGACCGTTCTGTCCGGACTATACAGCGCCACCTGCACCTTCTGCAGGAGAAGGGACTCATCGAGTTTGTCGAAAGACGCCGCTACAAGGGCAGATTCAGTAGCTACCTCTACAAGGTTTTACATATCCAAACCACCGGACATACACGTCAGGTTGGCAAGCGGGCCCCTAATAAGAGAAGAACTAAACCTTCTAAGAACACCCCCCAAACCCTCCAAAACAATGTCCAGGATGGCTACTGGTGGCTCTTTGGGCAGGATGCACCGCAGGGCAAACAGGAAGCACACGATCGAGAGGAGAACCTCAAGCGGCAAGAGGAAGCAAAACGCCGCAGTGAAGGGTTCGAGTGGTTCTTCAGCTAAAGACTATTTCCATATAATACTTCAGGATTGGTTACTCCCTTCTTTGTCGTGGAATAATTAGGGTATTGGTGATAGAGACAAAGGGGTATTATGAGGATTTACCCTCCCTACTCTCCTCTCCCGCTTAATGTCGAATATCATGGCGCCCTTCTCCCCTACAGGCGCTTACCTCACACGTGGGCATCTTACTCCTACCCGCAGCCTCGCAGCCCCGCAGACGCTAACCTCGCGCGTCTCGCAGGAGAAGAGCAGGCGTCTAGTAGATAGGACCTTGTAATAAGCTTATGGTGAAAGGAGCTTCTATGCAGCTGATGCACTGGTACAACCCGACCACCAGAGCCGATGAGGACATACCGGCCCCCATGTCGGACGCCCAGGCTATAGAGATGCTTAGCGGACATCCGGATTCTGACCGGTTCATCGAGGAGTACCGGCGGGCCCGTGCCGCATACCAGGACGTCGTGGAAACCCTGGTCAAAACGGGAGAGGAGATCTACTCGACGCACCGGAGGTGGTAGCCACCAGGGTAAGGGCGAGACACCTTACCTAAGGCCTCGCACGCGTCCGGGCTGCATAAGGCACGCCCCGCCACCGTGGGGCGTAAGGTTGTCAGTGGTAGCGGGGACGATGTAGTGGCGCGTGGCGCTTCTGTGTGTTTGCACCAGTACGTGATAGTCAACGCCATGCAGATGGGGGTATAGGCGACGTGTCTGGATGATTCATGTGATCATACATACGGGGAATCAGCAGCACGGAGAGGGATTTTTGCAGTCTTAGAAAAAGAGCCTGAGACTATCATTTACTGTCATCGCAACTGTGCATCGGGGGCCAGCTTTTGCCAACTTTTTGGGGTGTAGGGGGAACCGCCACTTTCGCCAGTTTGCTAGCCCCCGACCAGCTCCGCAAACTCCGCAGCTCAAGCTTTTTCAAGCTGCAGGTCTCCTCCGTCGAGTGGGGTGAACCCCTGTCACCGGACAATCTCGTAAGTCAACTTCTCCAAAGAGATCGGATGTAGAGTTACATCCGGATGAAGGAGGAGGGATTGAAGAGAAACCACACCAGGGAGTTCAAACTAGAGTGCTGCCAACAGGTCGCAACCGGCAACAAGCGCCCCGCCCAGATTTGCCGCGAGCACAGCCTC
>JBBSGN010000478.1:0-3423 GCA_038254085.1 Chloroflexia bacterium
CCCAGTCAATCAGGCCATCACCGTACCAGCAGAGCGACCGAACGTCTGTGGCGGGGAGGGCTATGGCGCTGTCGGTAATCATTGCGTGGTTGATCATTTCTGTGTCGTTTCTGTGTCGTTTCTGTGTCGTTGATCATCTCTGTTATTAACGATTCGGGCTGGACAACAGTTAGAACTTAACCAACTCTTCCAACGCCGCTTGTATCCTTTGGGTGGTGGGCATAACGGCATCAAAAAGGTTGTGGTGGGTGGGTGAGGGTACGTCGGCGGCGGCGACGCGACGCACAGGCGCGTCCAGGTACATGAAGGCTTCGTCGGCTATTTGGGCGGCTATCTCGGCTCCGAAGCCGCAAGTTATGGTGTCCTCGTGGACGATCAGCACGCGGCCAATCTCCTTGACGGCGGCCATGACCGTCTCTTTGTCCCAGGGGACGACGGTGCGAAGGTCGAGGATGCGGGTCTGCGCGCCTGCGGCCTGGGCAACCGCGTTGGCGGCCTCTAAAGAGCGATGCACGGTATCGCCCCAGGTGACAATAAGCGCGTCGTTGCCGTCGCGCACTTGGGCGGCCTCGCCGAAGGGGAGCATGTAGTCGGGGCCAGGATATGGGGTGTTCGCCTCGCGCAGACGATACAGGAGACGGTGCTCAAGGAACATGACAGGATTTTCGCCGCGTATGGCGGTACGCAAAAGACCAACCGCGTCGGCCGCTGTAGACGGGTATGCGATTTGCCAGCCCGGGAGGTGGGCGAACACGGCCTCGCCGCACACGGCGTGCCAGGGGTCGCCGCCCATTAGCTGGTAGCCGACCGGGATACGCAGGACGATTGGCCCGCCGAAACGGCCATGCGTGCGCCATCTCATGCTGCCCGCGTCGGTGATCTGCTCGTGCGCGGGGTCGGCGTACTTGCGGAACTGGATTTCGGGTATGGGGCGCAGGCCGCATAGCGTCATGCCGACCGAGCGGCCCACAACGCCTTCTTCGTTCAGGCTGGTGTCGAAGCATCGAGCCTCGCCGAAGCGGGCCTGTAGACCGTCGGTGACGCGATGCACGCCACCGAACGCGCCCACGTCCTCGCCGAACACCAGCACGCTGGGGTCGTGGGCCATCTCGTCTTCCAGGGTCTGCTTGATTGCCTGCTGCATGGTGAGGCGGGGGCCTTCGGTGATCGGCTGTGTGTCGGGTATCAGAGGTGGCGGAGCAAACAGGTGGGTGGTGGCGTCGTCAGGTAACGGATCGTGGCCCTGCTCCCAGGCGGCCTCGGCCTGCTCGCGCGCGAACTGGTTGGCTTGCTCACGCATGGCGTCTATCTGGGCGGCTGAGACCTTGTGTTGCTCTTGCAGGTAGGCGATAAGGCGGGCCAGGGGGTCGCGGCGGGCGTCTTCCTCTTTCTCTTCGGCGGTTTTATAGGCGGCGGGGTCCTGCCAGTTATGGCCGGTAAGGCGCGGGACCTTGACGTGGACCATCTGCGCGCCGCCACCATTGCGGGCGCTTTGGATGGCCGAGTAGAGGGCGTTGTACAGGTCGGGGATGTCGCCGCCTTCGACCGACTGGATATTAAGGCCCTGGAAGTTGCTGAGGTTCTCGACGATGGAGGGCGCGGCGGTCTGGTAGCGCCAGGGGACGGAGAGGGCGTAGCGGTTGTCCTCGATCAGCATGACGTAGGGGAGGTGGCGGGGGGCGGCGATGTTGAGGGCGCTCCAGAAGCCGTTGGTGGAGGTCGCGCCGTCGCCCGCGTGGACGAGGGCTATTGCGCCTGCATACTCGGCTTCGCCTAGTTCGGTGGCGTGATACTGGACGGCCTGCGCCCACCCTGCGGCAGGCGTGAATTGCGCTCCCACATCGCCTGATGCGGGGAGGACCGTGACGCCGGGTTCTTGGCCGTCAGCCAATTCAGGCTGCTTGTGGTTGAAGACCACGCCGATGTCGCGGCCGCCCGACATGCCTTCTAGTTTGTGCATGTTACTGGCGAACGCCTCGAACGGAGTGAGGCCGATGCCGAGCATGAGGGGACGCGAGCGGTAGTAGACGGTTGCGCCGTCGTGCGGGTGGTTGAGGAGGGCGGCGGCGATTAGCTGGGGGATTTCGTGCCCTTTGGCACCGAACTGGAACTTGAGCTTGCCTTCGTGGGGCTTGTCGGGGTTGGGGCGATACTCTTTGCTTACCTCAAGGTCGTCCATGGCCCGCGAGACAAGGGCGCGCTCTAGTAGCGAGAGCCACCAATCGGTGGAAGGTTGCTTGAGGTTTTCAGGCATGGGCAAGGGACGCCAATCCGCGCTGGGCGCCGGTGCTTGGGCTTTGCCCAATTCAGGCTGAGTGCTGAGTGTTGCCAATTCTAACTCCTCATCGAGTCGGTTACTAACTACTGCTGTTTCTTCTCTTCGGCCTGGCGGGCTTCGGCGGGGATAAGGCGGGGAGCCGGGGTTGCCACCAAGACTGCGGCTTCCTTCTCTTCCAGGGTTGGCAGGCGGTTGTTTGTAGGCGATGCCACGCTGACGCTCGAAGGTAGGGCAGAGCCGTGCCGTTTACGCATCATGTAGAGGCCAAAACCGGCCGTGAGCATTACCACCACGCCTATCAGCACCACCGTCTGGATGTAACCCAGCCAGTCGGCCAGCACGCCTGCGAGGAGAACGGGCACGATTATGATAATGTTCTGCACAGTATAGAAGGCGCTAAACACGCGAGCGCGGATATGTTCTGGCGAGTGTTCTTGCAGGGCGGTCTGGGCGGGCACGGAGATGAAGCTGTTGGAGAGGCCGAGCAGCAATGTGAGAAAGCCCATCAAGGTCAGCACGACGACCTCAGACGGTACACTGTGCGAGAGGCTATATATCCAGGCGAGTACCGGGTAGGTAATCGAAAAGACGATCAGAGTTATGCCCGCGGCGAGCAGGCCCCAGTTTATCATCGTTTCCCGATTGTCGGGGTGAGCGATACGCCCCACCAATATCACGCCCAGCACAAGGCCCGCGCCACCGGGCACAAGTATGTAGAAAAGATGGCTCTGGTCTATATGTAGCACTCTATCGAGGAAGAGTGGGCCTATGGTGCCGAGCATCATAAAGACCGCTATGGCTATGGACCAGTAGATGATTGCGCTTATGATAACGGGGTCCCGCCGGATAAAATGCCACCCTTCCACAAGCTCGTCCACGGCGGAGGTGAAGCCACTGCGGGCGATTTGGGTTGCCCCGGCTGTCACAGCGCCTACCCCCACGCGCTCACCCCGTTGGCGGCGGGCGGCTGCTGTGTCGGATGGCTGGTCCTGAGGTAAGAAGAACGTTAGGGCGGCAGCGGCCAGACAGAAGATGAAGATGACCAGATAGAGGCCGCTGAAGTTGTTGTGGAACACAGTGGCTAATAGCAGTGGGCCAAGCACCACGAACCCACCCAACTGGGTCGCGGGCAAGGTGAGATTGAA
>JBBSGN010000479.1:0-3414 GCA_038254085.1 Chloroflexia bacterium
ACACCGACCCAGCCAGGGCGCGCAGCCAGATAAACCTGCTGTACGAGACTGCCAACGCCGCCCTCAAGGAGATGCGTACCCTCATATTCGAGCTTAGGCCCGCCGACCTTGAGCAAGAGGGCCTGGCGACAGTGCTGATCAAGCACGCCAAGACGGTAAGCGACCGCTACGGCGCCAAGGTGCGCGTGGACGTGAAAGGCCAGCGCCGCCTGCCTCTGCCTATTGAAAAAGCCCTCTTCCGCGTGGCCCAGGAAGCGATCAATAATGTGATCAAACACGCCCAGGCCACCGAAGCGGTGGTCTCCCTAAGCACCCAGGACAACTTGATTACTATGAGCATCGAAGACAACGGTGCGGGTTTCACACCCCGATCAGTTCGCCGCAACACCCTCGGCCTCACCTCCATGCGCGAGCGCGTCGAGCAGCTAGGCGGCACGTTCGAGATAGGCCCAGGGCCGTTGGACGTGGGAACAGTGGTGAAAGTGACAGTGCCGTGCGATAGGTGATGGCGGACGACGGACGACCGCAGTAGTCGTCCGTCGTCCACAAGGCAAAGGAGGAACAATGCCAAATATAAACCCGCCCGACCGCATAGCGGTGATGATAGTAGACGACCACGCCATCGTGCGGCAGGGGCTGCGGACCTACCTTGACTTACAGCCCGATCTGGAGGTTGTAGGGGAGGCGTCGAATGGGCAAGAGGCCGTGCTGGTTGCGCGGGATACGCTGCCTGACGTCGTGCTTATGGACCTGGTTATGCCCAACGGTAACGGTGTGGACGCCACACGCGCCATCACTACTATGTCGCCCAGCACCCGCGTGATTGTATTGACCTCTTTCAGCGAGGACGAGCAAGTGTTCGCGTCCATAAAGGCGGGCGCGCAGGGCTACTTGATGAAGGACGTGCTGCCCCAGGATTTGGTGCGTGCTATACGCACGGTGCATAGCGGCGAGGCCCAGCTTGACCCCGAAATCGCCCGCAAGCTAATGCAGGAGTTCACCAACCCCCAGCCAACTACTCCTAAGCACGATCTCACTGAGCGCGAGATGGAGGTGTTGCGCTTGATAGCGCACGGCAAAAGCAACAAGGAGATCGCCGAGGACCTGGTCCTCAGCGAAAAGACGGTCAAGACGCACGTGAGCAACATCCTCCAAAAGCTGCACCTATCCGACCGCACGCAGGCCGCCGTGTACGCGCTCAGACAAAAGATTGTGGATTGACGACCGACAATAGTAGTCGGTAGTCGGTAGTCGGTAGCCGGTGTTTCCTCATTACTGACTACCGACTACCGACTACTCGGTACTTCGTCTACATCTCCAGACTGAGCAGCACTACGCCTGAGTGCCCGTCACATTTACCGCTAATTACTTGTTTACAAACGCACAGGAATGTAGTATGATAAAAATAATTACTCAGGTCACTGTGTGAGCATTATGGATATTACGATCAATATAAGGTATGCGATAAGGCGCGCAGCAAACCCCCCGGACGCGGCTCCGCTAGAAATGGTCCGCTAACGTGAGATATTATGGAGGCTGTTGCTCAACGACCATGAACGCACGCCATCTAGCAACGGGGCTGGAGCGTGCCGCCGCCCAGCAATTTGCTAGCGCGCACTCCGAGTATGTGCCCCAGAAACCCTCCCCTTCTAATCCCGTCCGCGTGCTTATCGTGGGCGACCACCCTACCCTCCGGTCCAGCCTACGGACCCTCTTAGAGCTAGACCCGGCTATTCGCATCGTGGGCGAGGCGGCGGACGATTGCGAAACGGTCAAGATGGCCCACAGATTGCGGCCCGATGTTGTTCTAGTGGACCTCGACATGCACTGCTGCGACAACTACGAAGCTCTAGCCGAAATCAGCCAGAGGAGCCTCGCCTCCTCCATTGTCGGCCTCACCATCCATGATGACCAGGTTGAGCGCACAGCAGCCCAGGCAGCAGGGGTCAATCTCTTCCTCGAAAAAGGCGTCCCGTACAAGCAACTCATCAGCGCAATCCGCCTGGCAGCCGTAAACTCTCTCAATCACTAAGACTTCCCCTCCTTCTCTGCTTCCCAACTCTCCCAAATCGCCGCAAATAACCGGCAACCGTAAATCTCCATCTGGCACTCTTTTTGCTCAGATCTATATGCGCATCTTCATGAGGCGGCGATGATCTATTCGCCTGGAGTGGTGAGGCGTTGGTGCCCTACAGCGACGCGCAGCAGCCAACGGACGAAGCTCTATTTTAGCTCTTAAAGTCTACTTCCAAAGACCTACCCGCGCATTCCTCTCATAGACCGAGGCGCACACGTCTATACGTCAGCCTTCCGAACACCGCAAGTTACCTCTCCTCTCCGATGGATTCCGCGCCTGTTAGCAGTACAATTGTTCTGTTGAACAGAGAAGCGTAGTGTTGAAGAGGATGAGGAGGGTAACGGGATGTTTTACAACTATTACACGCTTGAGCTACTCGCTCAGGGCATGCGGAACGATAGGGACGCTGAGGCGCTGAAGTATGGGCAGTGGCTCAAAGCGCGCAAGGCCCTGCGGACGCTCAAAGCAGGTAGAGGCAAAGCGTAGTCGCCGGAGAGAGACGCAATAATACAAACAGGTGTGGCTGCTGTACAAGGCGGCCACACTTGTTTGTATTATTCGACTACCAACGGCAGACTATAGAAGATGGGTCATCCGCCGTCGGTAGTCGGTAGTCCATTATCCCCCCGCCGGTTGCCCTTCTTTGAGCGCCGCCGCACTGATCACCAGGCGCTGTATCTCAGATGTGCCTTCGTAAATCTCGGTGATGCGGGCGTCGCGGTACAGGCGCTCCACCGGGAAATCGCGCAGATAGCCGTAGCCGCCGTGTATCTGCACCGCCTGGAAGGCCGCCTTGTTAGCCGCTTCCGAGGCGTGCAGCTTCGCGGTTGCCGCCTCCTTGCTGAAGCGCACTCCCTGGTCTTTCATCCATGCGGCGTGGTAAGTCAGGAGGCGTGACGCCTGTACTTCCATCGCCATGTCGGCAATCTTGAATTGGATGGCCTCAATATCGGCCAGGGTCTTGCCGAAAGCGTGACGCTCGTGCGCGTACTTGACCGAGGCGTCTATGCACGCCTGCCCAATGCCAACCGCCTGGGCCGCCACGCCGATGCGCCCACCGTCCAGCGTCTGCATGGCTATCTTAAAGCCTTCGCCCACCTGGCCCAGGATGTTCTCCTTCGGCACTCGGCAATTCTCGAAGTGCAACTCTACCGTGTTTGACCCTCGGATGCCCAGCTTCTTCTCCTCCGCTCCCACTATGAAGCCGGGCGTGTCGGTCTCTACAATGAAAGCGGTTATGCCCTTGTGCTTTGCCTCGCGGTCGGTCTGCGCCCACACGATAGCTACTTTCGAGACGCCACCGTTTGAGATAAATATCTTCGAACCGTTTAGTACAT
>JBBSGN010000480.1:0-3402 GCA_038254085.1 Chloroflexia bacterium
AGCGAGATTCTGAGCGAAGCGAAGAATGACAGGGGGTAGTTGGTTCGTTTCGAGTAACGCTGGCATTTTTCCGGCAACCACTAGCGGGGTGGATGAGCAGCCCTGTACGCGGGGATAGTCGCAATCGGAGGGCGCTCTACGTCGCGGACATGGCGCACTTCGAGCGATAGGTGGTCCTTCTCGAAGCGGATCAGCTTCATGCTCTGGCTTACTTCCTCAATCAGGCTTCTTCGCGCCCGCCCCTCTAATCGCGTCAGTATCACCTGTATCAAGGCGAACGCGGTCAGCGAGAGGTCGGCCAGCGTGCGGTTGCGGTGCACCCGCCTGTCCAGGTTCACCTGCCCTATCGAATAGAGGCCGTATCTCTCCAGAAGGTCTATCAACATGCCGGTCTCCACGCCGTAGCCGGAAAAGAAGGGCAACTGCTCAAGCACCTCGCGACGGCCCGCGTACTCACCCGCCAACGGCTGCACCAGCCCCGACAACAAGGGGAAAAAGAGGTTGAGGAGAGGCCGGGCTGTCAGCTCGGTGACGCGGCCACCACCCTCGTGCTGCAACCCCTCGCCGGTCTTGATCGGCCTGTGGTAATAGCCCTTGACGTAGCCGATGCGCGGCTCTCGCAGGAGTGGGCCGAGCAGCCCGTACACGAACTGCGGGTGCATGTTCGCCACGTCGGTGTCCACCCAGGCGATCAAGTCCCCCTTCAGCACGTGCAGCGACTTCCAGAGCGCCTCACCCTTCCCCTCAACCGGCTCTCCCGCTTCGGGCAAGATTTCCTGGTGGATGTACACCGGCACGCCTAGCTCCCTGGCTATCTCTCGCGTGCGGTCGGTCGAGTTAGAGTCTATCACCACTATCTCGTCCACCAACGGCACGTTGTCCATGAGGGCCGCTTTAAGCGTGGTGATAACGCCGCCTATAGTGTCCTCTTCGTTCAAGGCGGGCAGGCCCACCGAGATAGTAACTCCACGCTGCCGCTTGAGGTCTACCAGGCGTGCGAGGTCCGAGAACTCGTTGGCGTGAAATGTGTTCTCGGCGAACCACTTATCAACCAGCATCGAGAGGGCTTCGGGATCGAGGGTGTGCGGGCGGGCGCGCTTGCGGGCGGCGCGAATGGCCGGGCCGACGGGCAGGCGCGTTTTGAGGGCCATCAAAGCGGCTTGCGCCTCGCGAGCCACCTCTTCGGTGAACTTGCCTACATCGGCGGCGGCCTCCCCACCCGCTCCCATAATGACCAGGTCGTAGTCGGCTGCGACGCTGCTGATACTCTTGGCCGCGTCGCCGCCCGCAGTGAAGGTGCGGCGAGGGGCCGAGCCTCCCGCCATCATTGAGGTAAGCAATTCGGCAAAGGGCGCTTCTTCGCTGGCCCGCGCCTTTTCGGGCATTGGCTGTAGCACGTGCAGCACCGTTACCTGGGCACGAAGCACGGTCATCAAATCCTGGGATAGTTCCAGGGCCAGTTCTGCTTGCGGGCCGCCACGCGCAGGGAGCAGCACCCTCATGCCCGTCTCGAAGGGCGCAGTGGTGGGCGCGCCTTCCCGCGGGGTGAGCGGTGGGCGCGCCCAAGCCAGGTCGCACGGCAGCGGCTTGCGAAGCGCCTTGCGGAGCCAGGGGCACTCGGACCGCTCGATGCGTCGCAGAGGCAGCAGCGCCAGCACGCCCGGCTCACCTTCCAGAAAGCGCCGCACATCGGTGGCAACCGCATCTTCATGCGCAACCCTCACTACAGGGGCAATCAGGCTGCCTGCGGGCATGGGCGAAGCAAGGGTGGGCGCGGAAGCCGCCGATGATTCCTCCGTTGCCGAGGCAGGGCGCGAAAGCGCCGCCAAAGCCCACCCTTCAAGCTCTTTGCGCCTAGCCTGCGCGGCCACTGAAGAGGCGCTAATAGATTCACCCTGCGGCACCTGCACAACACTGCACAGCAGCACCCGCCCGCCCGATCCGCTCGCCAGCAGGCTAGCCAGCCGCAACAAGAACAGCCCCTCCGAGCCGTCAGCAAACGGCCCGCCCTTCATCTCCTTGAGGCAGTCCACCAGTATAGCTATTGTCCGCCCCGACTTGGCAGGCGCGGTGGGTTTGAGGGTTACTTCGTCCATGGAACGCAGATCGTAAAACGTAAAGCGTAAGAAAAAGGCCCTTACGTTTTACGTTTTACGATAACAACGGCATCATCCTCGCGTGAAATATACTTTCCCAGGTGTAAGTATTTAGCACCCTGCGGCGCATGGAGACAACGCCTGGTTTTTCCAGCACGGTGAGGACCATCTCGGCGATTTTGGAGGGGTCTTCGTCAAGTTGGAAGTAGTTGGCGTTTTCCCCACCCACTTCGTGCAGCACGGGTATGTTGCTGCAAAAGAGGGGCAGACGAGCAAGTCCGGCTTCGAGCAGGGGAAGGCCAAAGCCCTCCTGCGTGCTGGTAATCAGCATCCCGTCCGCCCACCAGTATAGCTCATTCATCAGGGCGTCGCTTACTTGCAGCTCCTCGCCCATGTCTCCTTCCAGCGCCAGGAACGCAGCTTCGTCCTCCAACCCCAGCGCCTCGCGCCTGCGGAGAAGCTCGGCCAGGTACTCGTCCGAGCGAACGTTGTGGGGGCCGGGCGGGCCGGTCACTACAAGCAGAGGCTTATGCCCGTGATCTTTGATAGCCGCCGTTATGTCAAGAGCTAACTCCAGGTTCTTGCGCCGCGTGATACGCACCGGCGCAAGCAGCACCCAGTCGCGCTCGTCCCAGCGCAATTGCTTGCGTATACTGAGCATCTGCGGAGAGGACGGGATGAAAGCTGCGGGGTCTATGCCGTTGGGCACCAGCTTGATACTGTTGTGCGGCACCTCGAAAAGGCTTGCCATCTCGTCGCGCCTCTGCTCTGAGATAGCCACGTAGGTGACGTTGGGCAGGTAGGTCTTCAGCACCGTCCAGGGCCACCTGTCAGCCAATTCGTCCTTGTAGAGCGGGTTGTTCCAAGCGAGATCATGGCACCAGGCTATCCATCGCTTCGGCCCTTTGCCGTGCCGAGCCAACTGCGCCAGCGCCACCGTGAGGGGCAGGTTCTTGTGCAGCGTGAAGGCGTTGTGGACGATGCATACATCCGCGCCATCCAGGGCGTCCGCTAGCAGGTCACAGATGCGGTCAACCCACACCTCGAAGGGAGGGCCGGCCCCACGCTCGCCCGCCAACCAGGCATTCTGAACGTTCACAATATCTGGGTAGCGCGAGTCAAGCTCCGGGAGTATCTGCCCGTTCAACCCCACGCTATGGGGATCGCCGCGCCCGGCTAGTATGTAAGGCCTGTGCCCTTCGGTTTCCAGTAGCCTGGCGTGGGTGGTTATAATGCTCTCTACCCCACCCACGACCGGCTGGCAGGCGTAATGCAAAATAGCGATGCTGAATGGGCGATGTGCGGG
>JBBSGN010000481.1:0-3400 GCA_038254085.1 Chloroflexia bacterium
CCAAACTGACTGCCCTTATGGTAGTAGCTTGGGCTAACGTGCGCCACTCTATCTCTCCTTTGTCCTTCGTCAACTTTGCTTGGTAGGTTATGCATCAATCGTGAGTTGCTATTAAGTGCCAGACAACTCGCAACTACTTCTTGAAAGCCGCCCTGGGCTGGTACTCGTTGGAGGCGTCCCACCACATCCAGCCCCAGGCGCCGGTCTCTTTGGCGGCCTGCATCTGCTCGGCCAGCTTGGTAGTGCCGGGACTTGTGTAGTCTGAATGGGGCGGCCAGTCGAAGTCCTCCAGCCAGGGGCGGTACTTGGCCTTCTTCCCTGCGAAGCGCTCCTGCGCGTATTCGCCCGACTTATGGATCAGCTTGTAGGCGCAATCTGCCGGGCGTGGGCAGCCCTGCTCGCCCGGGCTGAAGTGAGACGGGTAGATCATCGGGGAGATGTAGTCGGCGTGGTCCACCATGTTCTCAAACACCTGGCCGATAACCCCATTGAGCGGCTTACCTTCCTGGTCGGGCCAGATGGTGTAGCCGAAAATGTCAATGGACATGAAGGCGTCGGTCGGCTCAATCAGCGCGTGGGCTTTCGTCAAGAACTCCTCAATAGCAGCTGCTTTCACAGCATCGGTGTTCGGCTTGGACAGCACCGGCTCGCCCGGCTCATTGGGCGCGGGATCGGAGGGGAAGCGCACGTAGTCATACTGTATCTCATCGAAGCCCTTGCCCAGCACCTCTTTGGTCATGTCCAGCACGTACTGTTGGGTAGCAGGGTTGCTGGCGTCGAGCCAACGCTGCTGACCTTTGTACCCGCCCTTCCACGGCTTGCCGGTGACACTGCTCTTGATCGCCATGTCGGGGCGCGCATCGGCCATGTCGGCCTGCTGGAATGTGACCACGCGGGCAATCACGTAGATACCCTTGTCGTGCAGCCCCTTCACTACATCGGCTATGTTGGGCAGGATTATGTCGGTTGCATCGGCCTTCACTACGTCAGGGTTCTGCGTGTTGAACACCCACCTTGAGGCGTCGTCCTGCACGTTTAGCACAACCGCGTTTATGCGGCTCTTGGTAATGAAATCAACCAACGGTCTGTAGAGGTCGGGCGAGGAGGCTATATTGGCTGTGATATACGCGGCTTCTACTTTGAACGGGGCGAGGGCGAGGTCCTTGTGCCCCGTCTCGGTAACGGGCAGCTTGGTCAGCTTGTACCCAGGCATCTTCAGGCTGAGGGTGGCGCCATCGGGCACGTCCTTGAAGAAGTAACTGCCATCCTCGTTTGTGTAAACAGCCACGAACCCAAGTCCCGTGGGCGGTACCGGCTTGGGCGTAGGCGTGGCGGTGGGGGGCAAGGGCGTGCTGGTCGCCGCCACATCGGTAGGTGAGACGGTATCGGGCGCGGGCGTGCCGGTCGCCTTGTTCGGCGCGGCCAGACCACCAATGAAGCCGGACGTGCCACTGATAGAAGCGGTAGCAGTAGGCACCGTGGTGGCTGTGATAGCAGGACTAGCGCCAGGGGCCGAGGGCAGCACCAGCTTGACCAACGCACCCACCAACGGTTTGCCCGTGCTGCTGTCAGTAACGCGCCCACTAAGCGTATTGGGCCGCAGCTTGACGTCTAGCTGGCTCTTCGAGCCGAAGTCGATCTCTGACGTGGCATAGCCGTCCGCTGACACCGACACCTTAGCGCCGAGAGGCACATCGTCGAACCAATATAGGCCAGCCGCAGTAGTTTCGGTTAGGACGCCGCCCGCCGTCACGTCCGCGTTGGCGACCGGGGCGCCTGTAGAGGCGTCCAGCACGCTGCCGCTCAAGGTGCGCGGGCTGGGGGTCGGGCTGGGCGGGGGGACCGTGCTTGTCGGGGGGACCGGCGTGCCACCAGGACCGCCGATCTCTACAGGGCCTATGGTGCAACCGGATAATAGGAGGGATGTAAACCCTAAGAGCGCCAGGACAACAACGCCAAACCTGTTTCGAGAGCCAGACAAGAAATCGCGAATCACGGAGCCTCCATGCAAAGTCTTCTTAGATCGTGGCCTTACACCACTGAGCCGGATTATACATCGTACTATTCTATCATAACGAGCGCCCAATGTGTAGGTCGATTCCCGCGGGTTCCGTCAGCACTCGGAGGCTAAACGAGCGACGAACGACGAACGACGAAGGACTACCAGCATGGACGCAAACTTGCTATAGATCTAGACACAACGTTTGTCGTTTATAGTCCATTGCTTACTACAACATAGCTAGAAAGAAAGGCCGCATGGCAGTACAGTCTCCCAAAGCAGGTGAACAAGCGCCCGACTTTAGCCTCGACACACCGAGCGGGGGCAAGCTGACGCTCGAAGACCTCACCGCACGCCGCACGCTGATTGTGCTGCAGCGCCACCTCGGCTGAAGCCCTTGCCTCGACTACGTGGCGCAGTTGCGCGCACACTATCCTGACATCAAGGCCGCCGGAGCCGACGTGCTGCTGGTCACGTTCGCCCCACCCGACCGCGCCGCCAAGTGGGCGCGCGCCCACGATCTGCCCTACCGGCTCGGCTCGGACGTGAGCAGGCGGATATACTTCGACTACGGTCTGGGGAACGCCAGGCTAGGCGACTTGATAAACCTGCAAGTTGTGGCGGCAGGAGTGAAGGCGTTCACAAGATCGCGCCTGGTGCCACGGCTCACCCAGCACGGAGCGCAGGTAGGCGGCTACTTCGTGGTGGACGACACGGGCAAAGTGGTGTTCGCCTACCCCAGTAAAGGCCCTGGCGACTATCCCAACCCAAAAGACCTTCTCGCAGCGCTGGGCGTGGAATAGACTCTCTGTATCTATTTGCAAGATACGCCCTTCAACCTACCGCGCAGTACCGCCGCCGGAGGCGTAATGCCCGAAGCAGCGCAGCCACATTACCAGGTTCACCCAGAGTCACCCAGGTCGAGAGGTTGGCCCGCTAGCAGCGCGCGGCACAGTCGCTCCATTCGGGCCATCGAGTGTTCATAATCGGCGTGCTGTAAGACCATTTGCCGTCCCGTTGCCCCCATACGCTCTCGTAGTGTAGGGTCGGTCAGCAACCGGACAATGGCCTCGGCAAGAGCTTCGGCGCTACGTGGCGGCACTAGAAGGGCCTCTTGCCCATCCCTTATATGCTCATGCACCCAGGGCAGGTCGGTTAGCACTACGGGCGTCCCAGAGGCCATAGCTTCGAGCACAGACTTGGGAGAACTGTCGGAGCTTGCGACCGATACGCACACATCCGCAGCCGCATAGTAATCAGCCATAGTGGTCGCCTCGCTGAAGCCGACAAATTCCACAGCGTGCTCAACGCCCAGGCTCCTGGCCCGCTGCCGTAATTCGTCCTCCCGCCCTCCGCTATACCCGTGCTTGATGATATAGCACGTCGATGGGACTCGCTTCA
>JBBSGN010000482.1:0-3397 GCA_038254085.1 Chloroflexia bacterium
AGCAAGAGGAGGTCGAAGCGAAGGCGGCGCATGGCAGCCGCAAGAGTGCGCGCGGTGGCAAGGGTATCCGAGCCTGCGAACGCGCGGTCGGTAAGGTGGATTGCCCGGTCCACGCCCCTCCCCAGGCACTCTACCAACGCTTCCCGCGCTTGTGATGGCCCCATCGTAATAGCAGTAACAGTCCCGCCGCGCAAATCGCGCAGCCGCAACGCCTCGGTCAGTGCGCGCTTGTCGAAAGGGTTGATAACCGAAGTCACCCCTTCTCGCACGAGCGTGCGCGTGTCCGGGTCGTACCGCAACTCCTCCGACTCCGGCACCTGCTTGATTGGAACTACTATATGCATTCGCGCTCTAACTTAGGAGATATTGCATCAGAAAAGACCGGTCACTCTACTATATCACGTGTGTAAGGCCGATGTCGTGCTACGAGACGAAGGACGAAAGATGAACCGTAAGGGTAATTGGTAGTCAGTAGTCGGTGTTCACGTGTCGTCTTTCGTCCTTCGTCCCGCAGTCGTCGGTCGTCCTTGACTCGATGTTCCTAACTGCTTATACTAACTCGACATACGTAAAATAACGTAGGGGTGTATAGGCGCCCGTGCGAAATAACTGGAAGGAAACAATCATGCGCCAAAGCTTCGCGCTGATGTTCGCCTTATGCGCGCTCTTGTTAGCCGCCTGTAATGCGAACGACCTGCCGATAGCCCCAAGTCCGACACCCGTACCGTTAGCAAGCGCCTTCGCTCTCGCCACACCGGCCACCCCCGCAATTTCTCAGTTGCAGGTTGCGACGCAGACTCCTGCCCCTCAACTTACGGGGCTTGCCCCGGCTGTTCCCTCACCTCAACAGGCCACTCCCGTACCCGGACATGCGGCGCCACCCGCCTCTACAGCGCAAGCCGGCGAAGCTGCGGGCGAGATAAAGCAAATAGAGGACAACGCGGCCCAGATACGCGGCCTCAAGCCGAAAAAGGATGTGCCCGAAGTCTTTCTGACGAAGGAGCAGATGCGTAATAACCTCGTCAAAGAAGTTGATTCGGGTTATTCGCGGCAGGAGGCGCACCGAGACGCTTTTGAGCTATGGCTACTGCGACTCGTCAAGGACCGCTCGATAGACCTCTACCAGACCGAGATAGACCTGGAAAACGAGCAGGTGATCGGTTACTACGACCAGAAAGAACACGACCTGTTCGTGCTGGGCAACCAGGGCAAACTTGACCCCCAGGCGCGAGAGACAGTGGCGCACGAATTCGTGCATAGCCTCCAGGACCAGTATTATGACCTGGGCAAGATGCTCCCTGAGCATAGCCACGACGGCGACCGCAGCCAGGCCGTGAGGTCGCTGGTCGAGGGCGACGCCACCCTCTCAGGCTTGATGTACGCCTATCGCTACATGAGTGGCACCGACTTTCAACAGCTTATGCAGGGAAGCGGGCAGAACTCGACGCAAGTGCTGGACAAGGTGCCGCGCTATATACGCGACGATCTGCTCTTCCCCTACGACAAAGGCTCCGCCTTCGTCAGCAGGCTGATCGAGATCAACGGTTTCCAGGCTGTGAACGCCGCGCTGGCCGACCCACCGACCTCCACCGAGCAGATAATGCACCCCGAGAAGTACACCCAGACTCCGCGCGACGTGCCCCTGCCCGTGGCCCTAACGCCCCTCACCAGCACGCTCGGTACAGGCTGGACCTATCAGGACGGCGGCACGACAGGCGAGTTCGACCTGCGCGTGCTGCTGGAAGAGAACGGGGTCAGCAACGCCGAGGACGCGGCGGCGGGCTGGGGTGGCGGCCGGTACGCCTTCTACCAGAATGGTGACGCGGGCCTGATAATCGAGACCACCCGATGGGACACCTCGAAGGACGCGGACGAGTTCGACACCGCCATGCACCAGACGCTTGAGAAGGCCCAACAAAATGGCGACTTGTGGAGCGATGGCTCCCGCTTCTTCGCCCTCAAACGCTCAGGTGACATCATAACCTACATCGCCTCCACCGACCGCACGGCGATAGAGAATGCCCTGGCGGCGAAGTAGTCGCGAGTTGTGATACCAATTGGGTAGGTAAAGACTGTATAATAAGAGGGACAACTACACAAAGGAGGATTCTGTCCGATGCGTGGTCGGCCCCTCAAGATCGAATGGCAAGAGGATGTGGAGCAACTGGGACAACTCTACCGGCAGGAGCGAGACGTTGAAGTGCGCCCGCGACTGCACGCACTGTGGCTGCTCAGACAGGGCTACTCCCTGCGCGCTACCGCTTCCCTGCTTGGTGTGCATTACGTCACCTACGTCACCGCCCAACAATGGATCGCCTGGTATCGTGCGGGGGGCATCAGCGAGATATGCAGGCACAGACGGGGCAATCCCAAGGGAAGCACTCCTCGCCTCAATGCACAGCAATTGGCTCAGTTGCATCAGCAGGCTAGTAACGGAGCCTTTCACACGGCTCAGGAGATCGTCCAGTGGGTACACAAGGAGCTGGGTGTCACCTACACCCGTTGGGGCATCTACAGTTTGCTGCGTCGGTTGCGCTATAAGCGTCGGTTGCGCTATAAAGCCAAAGTGCCTCGGCCACTCAGCAGCCACACCGCTCTTGCAGCCCAGCAGGAGTGGAAAAAAGGGGGTTGAGCAGGGCTTTGCTCTCCAAAGGAGTAGCGAGGGAAATGATCGTGGCATGGGGAGACGAGATGCGGGTGGGGTTGTGTAGTGGGGTGGGGTGCGGAGAGTGTGGGCACCTCGTGGAGTGAAGGTACGCTCATTGGTGCAGTGGAAGAGGGAGTGGAGCTACCTGGCGTTGGCAGTGGATGGTCGAGGTGGTCGGCTCTGCTGGACATGGATAGAGAATATGAAGCAAGGGAGCATTGCCTCGGCACTTGCGGCCTGGAAGAACGAGGGAGTGGAGGTGGTGGTGTGGGATCAGGCAAGGGGCAAGGGGCCATCGTGGTGAGGAGGTGCGAGCGGTGGGAGCATCGCTGGGAGTGACCACGGTTGCACGATTGAACAGCCCCCGGCCTCACCCGAACTGAACCCAGCCGAGCGAGTGTTCGAGGAGTTGCGCCGAGGCATAGAGGGAAGGGTCTACACGAGCTTGGCCGATAAAGTGGCGGCGGTGGAGGCTCTTCTCCTGGAGTTGGCAGCCCACCCTCAGAGGGTGCGCCAATTGGCGGGTTGGGAATGGATCTGCACTGCTTGTGCTGCTTTACCCCCCTTGCCTGAGAAAGCATCCACAACCCTCCTACAATATGCAGCCTAATTGTGAACAGTTGGTATAAGATTACTGTGCAGGGTTAGTTTGTACTCGATCCACGAAATAGCCTGGGGCTTTTGGATCGACCGGGCATCGGTTAAACCACTCCCCTGGACGGGCATATCGCCCGAAGATAACAAACGGCA